>CALBKB010000059.1 GCA_937892635.1 uncultured Clostridia bacterium | reverse complement strand
TATCGAAGAAGGTCTGCGCTTCGCTATCCGCGAAGGCGGCCGTACCGTCGGTTCGGGCGTTGTTACTGCTATCAACGAGTAATTGCCTTATATTGCAGCAGTGGGGTAACCCACTGCTGCAATTCCAAATACTATATGTTAAGTCTTCGGGGCGGGGTGTAATTCCCCACCGGCAGTAAAGTCTGCAAGCCTTACAGGCATGACACGGTGCAATTCCGTGACCGACGGTATAGTCCGGATGGAAGAAGATTTCCTTTTTGCTACCCGCAGACTTTTTGTCGGCGGTTTTTTTTATGCGCCGAGAAAAGGAGTCATTATGTCTGCTAGAACTAAGAATTTGCGCATGCTTGTGGCAACGGCTATTTTGGGTGCTGTTGGTTTTGTTTTGATGTTTTTGGAATTTGGCGTACCCTTCATGCCGGGCTTTATTAAATTTGACTTTTCCGAACTGCCTGCCCTGATCGCGTCTTTTGCCTATGGACCGATCTACGGAGTTGTGGTATGTTTGTTAAAAAATGCGCTGCATCTGCTTGTGACCAGCACGGCAGGGGTGGGGGAGTTGGCCAATTTTTTAATGGGTATTTTCTTTGTTGTACCGGCCGGACTGATCTACCGTGCGCACAAAAACCGTACATCGGCTTTGGTTGGGGCAGCGGTCGGGGCGGTTACGATGGGGCTTGCTTGCGTAGCCATAAACCTGTTTTTGATTTACCCCATATATTATCGGATTATGATTCCCGAAGCGGTGATTTTGTCTGCCTATCAGGCTATTTTGCCGAGCATGGACAGCATTGCCAAATCCTTGTTGGTTTTCAACCTGCCTTTTACGGCGGCTAAGGGATTGTGCGATGCCATCATCTGCTTTGTGATCTACAAAAAACTCAGTCCGATTCTGAAAAAACCTTGACAGGCTACGACATTTCCCGTATACTGTTAGTGGAATTGAATAGTGTTATCAAGAGTGGCGGAGGGACTGGCCCTGTGAAGCCCGACAACCTGCGTAAAGCAAGGTGTTAAATCCTGCGGACGATTGTCCGATAGATAAGATTTTGGAAGCGCTCTTGGTAACAAGAGCGCTTTTTTAAGGAGAAAAAGGATGAGAAATTATTTATTTACATCGGAATCGGTGACCGAAGGTCATCCCGATAAAATTTGTGACCGCATTTCCGATTCGGTTTTGGATGCCATGCTGGCACAAGACCCCTTGTCTCGTGTGGCCTGCGAAACGGCTATTACGACGGGGCAAGTTCTGGTCATGGGAGAAATTACTTCCTTGGCACAGGTGGATATTCCGGCTTTGGTGCGTCGTGCCATCACGGAGATTGGCTATACCAGCAGTGAGTTCGGGTTCGATGCGGCTACCTGCGGTATCCTCACGGCGTTGGATAAGCAGTCGGCGGATATTGCTTTGGGTGTTGATCAATCGTTGGAAGCCAAGGAGAACAATGGGTTTGATATCGGCGCCGGTGATCAGGGCATGATGTTCGGTTATGCCTGCAATGAAACGCCGGAATTAATGCCGATGCCCATTTCCTACGCGCATAAGTTGGCGCATAAGCTGACCGATGTGCGAAAATCCGGCGTTTTGCCTTTTCTGCGCCCTGACGGGAAGACGCAGGTTTCGGTTCGCTATGAAGACGGGCATCCGGTTGCGATTGACACCATTGTTGTTTCGTCGCAGCATGCGGCTGATGTGACGCTGTCCGAGATTCGCGAGGCCATCATTGAAGAGGTGATTAAGCCGACGTTGCCCGAGGCGATGATTCGCAATGCCCGTATTTTGGTCAATCCCACGGGGCGTTTCGTTATAGGCGGACCTTGCGGTGATTCGGGCTTGACGGGGCGTAAGATTATTGTTGACACCTATGGCGGCATGGGCCGTCACGGTGGCGGTGCCTTTTCAGGTAAGGATCCCACGAAAGTGGACCGTTCCTCGGCTTATGCGGCGCGTCGAGTGGCTAAGACGATTGTCAAGGCGGGCTTGGCTGAGCGTTGCGAAGTGCAGTTGGCCTATGCCATTGGTGTGGCTGAGCCGGTATCGGTACTGGTGGAGACCTTTGGTACGGGCAAGGTGGACGAGCAGGCTTTGACGGCAGCGGTAACCCGATGCTTTGATCTGCGACCGGCTGCTATTATAGATGAATTGAAATTGCGCGCACCGATCTACACGCCGCTGTCCTCGTACGGGCACATGGGGCGTGAGGATTTGGGCGTCATGTGGGAGGATACTGCCAGGGCGCAGGAACTTATTTCTCTCCTGAAATAAACATTTCACCCCTTTCCCGCATAGGATAAAAGGGGTGAAATTTATGGATCAAATATGGATCATTATTCTTTCGTTATTTGCTGCGCTGGGCATAGCCTGGGTGGTTATTGGGATCGGGGAATGGCTGGTCTTCGGTTCGGAACAGGTTATTGAATCGGTACGCCTGGAATTGCAGGTTAAGGGGGATCATGCCATGCTTCCCTTTGCCGTACAGCAGTTGGCGCAGAAATGTCAATGCGGCAAGGCGAAGGTGCAGATCGTTATTCGAGATAACGGGCTGACACAGGAACAGATTGATACGCTTTTGCTGGGCGTGTCGGATGTGCAGATTGAAAAGGAACAATAGGATGGCGCAACAGCAGGAATCGATACAGGGCTCAGTGAGTGCTGTAATCTTTAAAAATGAAGAAAACGGCTATGCCATCATCGAAGTTAAGACCGCCGATGACGAGGTCACGGCGGTCGGGACGCTGCCCTACATAACCGTGGGTGAACGGATCGAGGCGGCAGGCCGATGGGTGGAGCATCCTCAGTACGGACGTCAGTTTCAGGTGGAAAGTTATGAAAAGGAACTGCCGACGACTGTTGATGCCATCCGCGCCTATCTGGCCGCCAACCCCATAGAGGACAGCGATGCCAAGGCTTTCCTGGAAACCTATCTGAATGCAGAGAGTGCAGAAGAGGGCGTATACCCCAACGGCGTGTTTGCCACCATTTATGATGAGCATATCCTCTCTGCCGAGCAGGTTATGGCAGAAATTGAGTATGCAGAAAGTCTGCAGCAGGCTGCCGTAATGAAGGGCTATCTTGCAGGAGCAGACGTTACTGTTTTGCTTCCGAATGCCGATATGAGCAAAGGCTGGGAACACTGGTCAAGTAACGGATACGGATATGGTAACAACGGAAAGACCTATGCCGCAGAACTGGTTAACGGCACCTTCGACCTGAGCCAGACCCTTACCGGCC
>CALBKB010000058.1 GCA_937892635.1 uncultured Clostridia bacterium | reverse complement strand
GTTAACTTCAGGTTTTCGATAAAGGCGAGCAGGTCGGCAATAGACAGCTGGGTCAACTGATAAATATTCTTGCCGCCCACCGTAACGGCCAGCGCCATGGGGTTGAGGCGGTGTCCGTGGCAGTCCGGGCAGGGAATGGTCGACATATAGTTTTCCAGTTCGGCACGCGATGCCTCGCTGGGCGATTCCTTGTAACGGCGCTCCATATTGGGGATAATGCCCTCAAAAGCGGCATAATAATCCGAATTGCCGCCGCCGAAGGGGCGTTTGAGGTGCAATTTCTTTTGGCCCGTTCCGTAAAGGATGGCCTGCTGTCCGTCTTGGGAAATGGCGTTGAAAGGGGTGTCCAGATCAAAACCGTATTCCTGACCAAGGGCCGTAAAATACATCGTGGCAATCGAACTGCTGTCCTTGGCGTTCCAGCCCCAAGTGGCAATGGCGCCCTCGCGCAGGGACTTGGTCTTGTCGGGCACAAGCAGATGGGGATCTACCTGCAAGAGCGTGCCAAGTCCCGTGCAGGTCGAACAGGCGCCGAAGGGATTATTGAAGGAAAAGAGGCGCGGCACTAATTCCTCGATGGTTACTTCATGGTCGGGGCAGGCGTATTTTTGGGAAAAGAGGATGCGCTCGCCGTCAACAATATCCAGCACCACCATGCCGTTGCCGATTTTGGCTGCCGTTTCGGCCGAATCGGCGATGCGGCCGCGCGCCTCGTCCTTGATCACGATGCGGTCAACCACGATATCAATGGTGTGCTTCTTGTTCTTGTCAAGCGGGATTTCTTCGTCTAAATTGTAGGTAATGCCGTCAACCACGGCGCGGGCAAAGCCGCTTTTGCGCATATCCTCTAACAGCGCGCGATATTCGCCTTTGCGTCCACGGATAACGGGGGCCACAATCAAAGCCTTCGTCCCCGTCGGATGCGACAGAATACGATCGACGATCTGGTCAATGCTCTGCTGGCGGATCTCCTTGCCGCAGATGGGGCAGTGCGGCAGACCGATATTGGCGGATAACAAACGCAGATAGTCATAAATCTCG
>CALBKB010000057.1 GCA_937892635.1 uncultured Clostridia bacterium | reverse complement strand
AATCGGAATTAACAGGTCCTTTTTCTTTTCTCATTGTTTAATTTTCAAGGTCCGATGCAGGCTCCCTCTTTCGAGGGTTGACCACTTACCCGTGAGGTGAGTGGTGAGTTCTATTCTAGCAGAACCCCTTACAATTGTCAAGTGATTTTTTCTCTTTTTTGAGATTTTTTTCAAAGCCGCAGCTTTGTAATCTCGGCAGAGGCAAAACCTTACTTAGTATACTCATCCGACACTGGTTTGTCAAGCACTTTTTTTATTTTTTTCGACTTTTTATTTTGCTCTTCCGATAACCGTTCCATCGGTCTTTATGCGGCTCTTTTTTCTATTCATATAATAGAGTAAAATGGCCCAGACTGCCAGGCCGACCACCAACCCAATCCAGCCCATTGCCCATAACTGTGCCGCCAACAAGTACAAGCCACCGCACAATAACAGCGGAAGGATATAAACCAAAAACGCCGTACCCAGCGGCACCGCATCTGACACCTGCACAATGACCTCCTGCCCGACCGCATACCCTATCGGGTCATCGGCATAAAGGATATGCTCCTTGCCTGCACAAGCGCCGCAAGTTTCACAACTGTGCCCACAAGCCGAGGTACGCACAATCATCACCTGCACCACCCGTCCTTCACGCGCCACAATCTTTCCCGTAATATCCATATTATAACGCCTCGTATCGTTTCATGATCTGTTCAGCCACTGCCAACCCATCAGCCGCCGCACTCATAATGCCTCCGGCATAGCCGGCGCCCTCACCACACGGATATAAGCCGTCCAGTACCGACGTCAAGCCTTCACCGCGATCGATGCGCAAGGGTGCCGAGGTACGAGTTTCCACACCCGTCAACACCGCCTCGCCATCAGCATAAAATCGACCCTGCATCACAAAATTCTTTAAACCAAACCGCAAATACTCGTTGACAAAGTCAGGCAATAGTCCACCCAATTCATAAGGCAGCACACCTGCCGAATAGGTCGGCTTAACGTGCCCGAACGTCGTTGTCTTTACGCCCGCCATGTAATCTTTGACCATCTGCGCCGGCGCACGGTAACCGCCGGTGGCGGCATAGGCTGCCTGTTCGAGTTGCCGCTGAAACTTCACGCCACCAAATAGGTCACCGCCAAAATCCTGAGGCAGGACCGACACGCATAGCGCCGCATTGCCGTTCTCGCCCGCCCGTGCCTGCTTGCTCATACCGTTTGTGACTACACCACCCTGCTCGCTGGCCGCCGCAATCACCTCGCCGCCCGGGCACATGCAAAAATTATAAACACCGCGCTCGCCCTTACGCAAAGAATAGGTGTATTCGGCAGCACCCAACAGCGGATGTCCGGCATATGACTTATACAAAGCCGCATCAATATCCGCCTGTTTATGCTCGATGCGCACGCCCATGGCGAAGGGCTTCTGCACCATCATCACGCCCTGATTGAACAGGCGCTGCATGGTGTCGCGGGCGCTGTGACCGATGGCCAGCACCGCCACGTCGCAGGGCAGGTCTTCCCCTTCCAGCTTCAGGCCCCGCAAGCGGTCTTCCCGCAGCAAAAGGCCCTTGGCCTGAGTCTCAAAACGAACCTGACCCCCCAGGGC
>CALBKB010000056.1 GCA_937892635.1 uncultured Clostridia bacterium | reverse complement strand
AGCCTTCCGAGAGCAGTTTGGCATTCGCCGCGTTATGCTCTTTTTGCAGCGGTACGGCGTGAGTGTTACGGTAGCATTTTCCGTGTGGAAATGCTGGGGGTGCGCGGCCGAGGATGTGATTCGGTGCAATCCTTACGTATTGTGTGAATTGATCGACGGCGTCAGCTTTTCCGATGCTGATGATCTGGCTACCCGTATGAGTTTTGATAAGGGCAGTCCGTTACGCATTTCGTCGGCTGTAAAATATGTCTTGGGGCGTAACGCTTACAGTGCGGGGCACACCTTTATCCCGCGCGATGCGTTGGTGCGCATGACGGCGCAACTGATTGGGGTTTCGGAAAATGCTATCGAGGCGCGTATTGATCAGATGATCCAAGACGAAGTGCTTCATAATCGTCCCATCGGCAATAAGGATGCGGTCTATTTAGATCGTTATTACAAGGCCGAGCAGTATTGTGCATGGCGCATTGCTCGATTGCAGAGCAACGTGCGGCACTTTACCGAGTATAAGCCTGAGCACTTAGCGCGGGTGGAAAAGAAATTGGACCTGCAACTTAACGATCAGCAGATGGACGCCATTGACGCGGCGGCCCGTTGCGGAGTCATGGTGCTCACGGGTGGACCGGGTACGGGCAAGACGACGGCTTTGTCGGGGATTATCGCCTTGTATCAAATGCTGGGTGTCAACTATGCGTTGGCCGCACCGACCGGACGGGCCGCCCAGCGCATATCGGAGCTGACCGGCGACGAGGCTAAGACCATCCACCGGCTGTTGGAGATGCAGTACAGCGGTGACTCATTGCCGCATTTTGCTAAAAATGAGCAGGAGCCGCTCCAATATGACGCCGTCATCTGCGATGAGGCGTCGATGATTGATATCGACCTGATGCAGGCGCTGTTGCGTGCCTTGCCCGACGGTTGTCGGTTGGTGCTGGTGGGGGATGCCGATCAGCTGCCGCCCGTTGGTCCGGGTAACATCCTGGGGGATATCATTGCTTGTGAGCGGGTGGAGACGGTACGGCTCTCGCACATCTTTCGACAGGCGGCCGATTCGCTGATTATTTCCAATGCTCACGGCATTTTGCAGGGAAAACCGTTACAACTTCACGCGGCTAACCGCGATGCCTTTTTGATCAAAGCACCCGGTGCCGTAGCGGCGTCACAACTGATCGTTGATTTGGCGGTGCGACGTTTGGTCAACACCTATGGCTATGATCCGTTGACGGACATCCAGGTGATCTCTTTATCCAAGATCGGCGTATGCGGCACCGTTAATCTCAATGAACATCTGCGCGCCGCCGTTAATCCGCCGTCGCCGGACAAGCCCGAAAAGCCGTGGGGAAAACACGGATTTCGCGTGGGCGACAAGGTGATGCAGGTGCGCAACAACTATGATATAACCTATAAAACACCAACGGGCGAATTGGGAGTTGGCATTTTTAACGGAGATATCGGTACGATCGTATCCATCGACCCCTACGCCGAGTGCATGGAAATTCGTTTTGACGATAAAACGGCCAGCTATCCCTTTACTTGCTTGGAGCAGCTGGACTTTGCCTACGCCATGACGGTGCATAAAAGTCAGGGCAGTGAGTTTAAGTGTGTGGTGTTATCGGTGGTGGATGCGCCGCGCAATCTGCTCTATCGCAATCTGCTGTATACGGCCATGACCCGCGCCAAGGAGCGTTTGGTGATTGTGGGCGACCCGAGCAAAATCGAGCAAATGATAGAAAACAAAACCAAGACCAAACGATTTTCGGGATTGCGATATCTGTTGGAGGATTTCCTGGCATGATCAGACGGATTATCAACTGGGTGCGTGACTTCTGTTTTCCGCCGCGCTGCCCCTTTTGTGGAGCCTTGACGGGACAAGAGGGAAAATATTGCGCCGAATGTGAGCAGAGTTTGCCGCATTGTCATAGCTACACCCTAACGCCCAACACCAAGCGCCCGGATCTCTATTGCCTGCGCGCTCCCTATTATTACGCAGGGGCGGCACGAAGAGCGGCGATGGCTTTGAAATTTCATAATCATCGCAGTGCGGCCGTTCATTTTGCGCAGGCGTTGTCGGATATGCCTCAGGTATCAGGACTTTCACAGGCTGATTTTGTTACGGCCGTGCCGCTGAGCCGCAAGCGCTTGCGTCAACGCGGCTTTAACCAAAGCGAGTTGATCGCCCGTCAATATGCCATGTTACGCGGATTGGTCTATTGGGAAACGCTGGACAAGCATAAAGACGTTCCCAAACAGTCGCTGCTGACAGGGGCTAAGGCGCGTGCCGCTAACGTCAAGGGTTGTTATCGTGTATTGGTTCCCGAAGCGGTCAAAAACAAGACCATCGTGCTCATCGACGATGTGTATACCACCGGTGCAACGATGCGCGAATGTGCTAAAACTTTACGGCAGGCCGGGGCGCGTTCGGTCATTGGATTGGCCGGTTGTACCCGCGGCAAAAACAAAAAGCACACCTGATCAGGTGTGCTTTTGCGTATCCTTTGAGCATATAACAAGCAGCGTGCCTGTTTTTACCGAAACGATGGCCTTTTCGTCAACAATCGCATTACTTACCCCCAGCGGAAAGTCGGGCGCTAAGGTGGCGTTTTGAAGCAAATAAGAGGTGCCGGAGATGTCAACGCCGGTGCAGGGACCGCCGTAGGCGAATACCGATAGGGTGAATCCGGTGCGGCGGGGGAGGGTGATGCGGTCGCGACAGAGGCAGACGGTAGTCTCGGCGTCCACCAAGCGGGCATCCATGCCGTGTTCGAGTGCATAGGCAAGCGATTGAATCGAAGCGATCGAATGGTCAAAGCGGCCGCCCAAACCGCCCACGATACACAGTTGGTTCATATCATGGTCGGCGGCGTATTTAATGGCCGCCATCAGATCGGTATCGTCTTTACGGATAGGCAGATGGATACAGGGACCGTCAAAGTCAATGCGGCTCGAATCGCCGTCGCCGATATAGAGATGGGGTCGAATATGTTCGGCCGCCGCCAGATCCAAGCCGCCATCGGCGCAGATAATATAGTCGTTTGGTTGTAGCGATACGGCTTGACGGATGGTTCCGTTGAGGTAGCCGCAGATGATGATACAACGGTTCATATTAACACCTCTTGCTTCTATTATAGCCTTTTTTGGCGGATAGGCAAGGGAAAAGAGATTTTTTGGAAAAGAATTGACTTTTCCCTGGTGTCATGCTACCATGATGTGGGGTGATATCGTGATTGAAAAACTGAGAAATTCTGAAACCGAACAGTTGTTTACGGCCTTGGCATCCTTGAAAAATAAGGAGGAGTTCGAGGCTTTTTTTGACGATCTGTGCACCGTAAATGAGATCAAGTCGTTGTCCCAGCGCCTGGAGATTGCCAAACTGTTGCGAGAGGGCATCCCCTATACCGAGATTGTACGCCTCACCGATTCGAGTACGGCCACCATCACCCGCGTCAATCGCTGTCTGCAATACGGTAGCGACGGCTATACCATGGTATTGGACCGATTGGAGAATAAAGCATGAGCTATCAAGCCTTAGCGTCGGTGTATGACGGCTTTTTTGAAGCGGAATATGTGCAAAAGATCTTGCAGCGCTATCGCCGCATTTTAACGGATTTTGGTGTTGCTCGCGGTGATATTTTGGACATGGGGTGCGGCACCGGTCGACTAAGCCTTGCCTTGGCGCAGGGCGGTGCTAAGGTTTGCGGGGTGGATCCCGATGCCGCGATGCTTGCCTGCGCCCAAGAAAAGAGCCAAGAGATTCGGTGGCAATGTTGCACCTTGCCTCAGGTTGAGGGAGCGGGGCGCTTTGATGCCGTTACTGCCAGCCTTGACGTGGTCAATCACATCACCGATGAACAGGAACTGTTGGATAGTTTTTGCGCCGCCAAACGGTTGTTGCGTCGAGGCGGTGTATTGGTGTTTGATATCAATACCGAAAAGAAATTTCGCCGGGTATACGGGCAAAACGCTTACGTTTTCCGTGCCCCGGAAGCCTTTGCAGCGTGGGAAAACGATTATGATGAGCAAGACGAGCTTTGTCGCTTTACTGTTGATGTCTTTACCCGTTGCGGGGATCACTACCATCGAAAGACCGACGTGATTTATGAACGCTTGTATCGGGAGGATCAGCTCAAAGAGTTATTGCGCAAAGCAGGATTTCATACCGTATGGATCCAGAGTATGGATCAAGGCACCAGACATGTCTATATAGCAAAATAAAAACGGCTCCTTTGGGAGCCGTTTTTTTAGTATCGAATGGAGAAATCCTGTCCGTTATTGAGTTTTGCGATGCACTCAAACACCTTATCCACGTACAGAGAGGAGACATAAAAATTACCCTGCCCGTTGATTTCCAAGAAATAGGTGTGGTCATCCATGGGGTAAAAATGAACGGTGTCGTTTGCTTTTCCGGTCGAAGCATAGTAGCGGAAGGTCATACTCAGCGTGGGGCGAGTGCTCGGTTTTTGAGCAACCCCGATGATCTCTGAGGTGGTTAGCAGGTCGTAAAAGCGTTCAAAGGCATCGCCGTTCACAGGTGTCGATCCCAAAGAAGCCGTGGTTTTACCGCCCGTGACCTTTACGTTGTAAGTGTAATTGTCGCCGGTATGCGTGCTTAATACGATGCGTTCTACCTCGTTGATGTCACGCTCGAACTGATAGGGGGTCAAAAAATCCATGCCGTCGAAACGGATGAGCTTGATCTTTTGAGCCAATATGGAATAGATGATGGTGCTGTCTTTGGTGTAGACATTACAAAAACCGTCAATCGGTTCGCTGAAATAGAGCTGTTTGACTTCACCGCGATAGGCATATTCAACTACGATCGCCGGCTGCGTCAGTCCGTATTGTGCCAAGGCTTCGGGATCGGTGCCTAGGTGTTGTACCGTTGTGGCTGTCAAGTTACACAGCGTGTTAAGATAATCAACAATATTGGCATCGCCTCCCAGACCTTGATAGGGGTAGAGCATCTTAAAAACGCCGGTGCTGTTTTGATGTACCGATTCGGTATCGTCCATGGCCACTATCTTCAGATAGGGCTGACCGTTTTTGGTGATGGTCAGGTAATCAACCAAATATGCGGTGTCGGCCGGAATGGCTGTGATCTGTTTGCTGATAAAGCTTTGCGCATCGGCCAGCACAAAGGTCAGATATTCGCTCGAAACGGCATAGACGGTGTGGTCATCCTTCATCACGTAATAGGCAGAGCCGTTTGGCATAAGGCTTCCAACTGTAAAGTGAAACTGCTTGCCGTCCGTATCGGTCACGATGGCGGTTGCGGTAGGGGAGGAAAATCCGTATTTCCCCAAATCTTTGCCGGATCGGTCAATGGTGTCATAGGCGTAGATGGAGCCGACGGCGGCGCGCATATGGGTAAGGGTGTTATCACTCAGAGGATAGTTCTCCAAACCTTGTATGGAGACGCCGTTATCGAAGGTGGCGCGATAGGAGCCGTTACGGTTAGTCACCTCAATGGCGGATACCTGTTCTTCTTGGATGCTCACGACCCAAGCGGGGGATACGATGTTGTTGTCCTCATCGCGCGGCAGCAGCCCAACGGTAATGATGGTGGCCACGATCAGCAGGATCAAAACAATGCCGGCAATCAGAATTCGTTTGGTTTGCATCATTTATTCCTCCGGCGTATACAGACATAGACGCCGACTGTCGCCAGTGTCAAGGGAATGAGAATGACAAAGACGATCAAGGCGGTGGTTTTGGCACTGTTATCGGGGAAATCGAGCAGTGGCGTTTCCATGTTTTTGGGGAAGATGAAGAGTTTGGTGCTGTCGGCATCGAGGTAGTTGATCAGTTGCAGCATATAGGCGGCGTTGCCCAGTGCGGCATCCATATAGGTATTTTCAAGGATCTGATAGGATCCGCTGACCACCACATGAGATTGGACGTTGGTGCCTTTGATGTAGCGCGTGCCCATGGCCATGACCGAGCCGGTATAGATGGGGTCGGTATCGGGATTTTTCTCAGCCAGCGTATCGGCCGGATGACGGGTGTAGGGCATGGCATCAAGCAGGGATGTGGTGCTGGCATAGTCGCGCGAGAAGAAGAGCGTTTCAATCGGACGGGTTTGCTCGGTGAGAATACTCAGCGAGTTATAGAGAGAGCCGGCGGCATTCATATCACCATAGGAGAGCATCATGGTGTGATAGTTGCTGTCGGTTGAATAGACGGGATTATATAGATACCCACCGCCCAACGCAAGCCCCCATTCGCCTAAAAACTGTTCAAGATTGGGCAGTCGGGTCTGCTCAGGAGACATGAAGGCAAAGAGGTTTTTGCCGTATTGCTCGCCGTTGCTCAAGAAAGAAGATAAGCGATTGATTTCCAAACCCGACAAGTCGGTTTTGGGATTAAACAGGAAGATATAATCGGCATCCTCGGGCACTTCGTCGACAATCAGATTGAGCGTGCGCACGGTATAATTGTTGCCTACGAGCAGATCGATAAATTGACCGGGCAGATCTTCCATGTGGTTGGTGGTGTAGTAGATAACGGGGAAATCGGTGCGGGTGACGAAATCAATGGCGTTTGCCAGGGTATATTCCACCTTGGATTCGGTGATGGTCTGGCCGGCATCGTCGGTTTCAAACATGTTTTCAATGTTGACGATCTTATAGTGCTCAGGCGCATCTTTAAGCCGCACGATGATATGATTGGTGGTCAGATTCGCTGTTGGATATTGTTCTTTAAGGCCGGGGTTTTTATCGGCGCTCATAAAGGTGGCGTCGATATGGTCGGAATATTCGGCCATGTTTTCCACGGTCTGCGCAATATTGGCCACATAGATATTGGCCGAGAAATTGATGCGGTCACGGCAGACAATGATCTCAACGTTCTGATCGATGGTATCAAGCATGGCTTTACATTCGCCGGTGAGCGAAAAGGTCTTTTTTGCCGTAAAGTCGATCTGAGCATGGAAGAGGTTGGCCGCGATATTGAGCACGATCAAGATGACGACGACGATCGCGATGTAGACCCAAGAGGTCAATTTGTATTTGGAGGAGGTTTTCAACGTGAAGTTTTTCATGGCTTTTCCTCCTTTACGACCAGCGCTTTTTCTCAACCACACGTACGGTGAGGAAGAGGAACATGGCGGTTAGGCTTAGGAAATACACCAAGTGCCCGATACTGAGCAGTCCCTGCGAGATTTGCGTGTATTTGCTGTCAAGCGAGAGCCAGTATAGGATATTGGTGACGGTGGTGTTGGGAATATAGGCGACAAATCGCTCGGCCAGATACAAGAAGAAGAGGGAACAGAAGGTGGCGATGGCGGCCACGACCTGGCTGTCCGTGAGCGATGAAATAAAGGTGCCGATGGAAATGAACAGTGCGCCGTAAAGCAACAGGCCGATCATGCCGCCGATAACCACGACCAGACTGATCTGCGAATAGATGAGTGTAAAAACGGCATAGATGATGGTGGACAATACGCCAATGGCGTAGACCGATAAGGCAGCAAAAAATTTGCCTATCACAATCCCGGCCGCCGAGACAGGTGCCGTGAGCAACAGGACCTCGGTGCGATTTCGCTTATCGTCTGTCATCAGACGCATGGTCAGGATAACGGTGAAGATAATCAGATACAGCGGGTCGACAGCCGAGTAATAACTTTGCAGATCGGCCGAGTTTTGGGTGATATTGTTAAAGAAAAAGAGCATGCCCAAAATAATCATAAAGATGGTGAGGAAGACGTAGCCCATCGCCGTGAGGAAATAGGATTTAAGTTCACGCTTATAAATGGCAAACATTTATTGCACCTCACTTTCTTGGGTGAGCTCCAGGAAGATATCTTCCAGGGACACTTCGCGGCTGCGCAGCGACAAGAGCGGGCAATCTTCCTTGGCCAAGGCGCGGAAGATAGCAGAGCGTACATCCTGCACCCCGTCGGTCTCTACCGTAAAATCAAAGGAATCCGGCTCTTTTTGACCTAAATCGGTGACGCGCACAACGCCGGGAACGGCGGCCAGCGTTTGCTGTACCAATTCTCGTTGACCGATCACGCGTACCATCAGATTATTGGAACGGGAGAGGGCCTGGTATAGGTTTTCGGGCGTATCGTTGGCAATCAGGCGTCCTTTGTTGATGACCAAAATGCGGTCGCACACGCTCTGCACCTCGGACAGAATATGTGAGGAGAAAATAACGGTGTGCGTTTTACCGATCCGTTTAATGAGATTGCAGATTTCGATAATCTCTTTGGGGTCAAGGCCGACGGTCGGCTCGTCCAACACGATCAGTTCGGGATTATTGATCAAAGCCTGGGCCAGACCAACGCGCTGGCGGTAGCCTTTGGACAGGTTTTTGATCAGGCGGTTTTGCACGTGGGTAATACGCACGTGCTCACAGACCTCGTTGATCTGATTTTGTGCGTGCGTTTTGACGCCCTTAAGGTCGCAGACGAAGGACAGATATTCCTGCACGGTCATATCCATATACAGCGGAGGCAGTTCGGGCAGATACCCGATCTTCTTCTTGGCGGTAATGGGATCGGCGAGGATATCGACGCCGCCAATGCGCACCTCGCCCTCGGTTGAGGAGAGATAGCCGGTCAAAATATTCATGGTTGTCGACTTGCCTGCACCGTTGGGGCCGAGCAGCCCCAGAACCTGCCCCGACTCAGCGGTAAAGGACAGGTCGTTAACGGCCAAATGCTTGCCGTAACGTTTGGTCAAATGCGAAACTTCGATCATTTTCGTCACTCCATAAAAGACATTATGACTATTATAACAGATTTAAGGCGGGAATGTATACAAAAATGTAAAAAAATCAAAAATATATCCCCGTTCGGCGGTTGCAATTCGGGGTGGGATGGGGTATAATTTATCATGGTGAAGATTTATGGACGGGATACTCGGTTATCTTTCAAATATTGTGTTTAAGATTTTATATTATGCGCCGCTCTTGATCATTTCGATTACGGTGCATGAATTTGCCCATGCCAAAACGGCGCAGAAACTGGGGGACCCCACGGCGGCTATGGCCGGTCGGGTATCGCTCAACCCCATGCGGCATTTGGATCCGCTGGGTAGTTTATGCATGCTCTTCTTCGGCTTTGGCTGGGGTAAGCCGGTGCCGGTAGCGGTGCTCAATTTCAAGAATCCCAAGCGCGGCAGTGCCTTAGTGGCGCTTGCCGGGCCGATGAGCAATTTGCTTATGGCTTGTCTGTGGGGATTCTTGCTGGGTGCGCTCTATCCGCTTTTGCCTTACGGCGGATATTTCCATCAGCTGTTGGTCATTGCCGTGCAGCTCAACTGTGTGCTGTGTGTGTTTAATCTGTTGCCCATCACGCCGCTGGACGGATCGCGCATTTTGGCACTGATCTTGCCCGATCGCTGGTATTACAAGATGCTCAAGTATGAGCGAATCCTGTTTGCCGTTTTGGTGGGTTTGATGCTGCTGAATATTCTTGACCCGGTCATTCGCTTTTTGGCCAACGGGCTCATGATCGGGATCGAACATACCTTTATTGCCTTGGGCGAACTGTTATATCATAGCATCGCTTGATTGCGTTAAAAAGAAAGGGGGATATCCATGGGTAAACCGTCTTTTAAGCTGGACGTGTTTGAGGGACCGCTCGACCTTCTGCTTAAACTCATATCCAAAAATAAAATTAATATCTATGATATCCCTATTGCCGTCGTTCTGGATCAGTATATGGATAGCATTGACGGGATCGAGCAGTTGGATTTGGAGCAGGCCAGTGAATTTCTGGTTATGGCGGCCTATTTGATGTATATCAAATCGCAAACGCTCCTGCCTCGTCATGATGAAGAAGAGGAAGATCCGCGCGAGAACCTGGTGCGGATGCTGTTGGAATATAAGCGATATAAGGAAGCATCCGAGAAGATGGCACAGCTCTTTAAAAAGGCAGGCGTTCGCGCCGTGCGCGAGCCGATGGTCTTTCGTGCCGCGCCGAGCGGTCCGTATGAGGGTACGCACACGGGTGAGGAGTTGGCCGATGCCTATGAAGAAGCGGTGCGCGCCGTCAAACGTCGCATGCCGCCGCCCATCTCTAACTTCAAGGGTATTGTCAACACGGTGTATACCTCGATCTCCACTCGCGTCGTGTCAATATTGCGCCGCTTGATCAAGGGCGAAGAGATGACGCTGAGTGACGCCTTTAAGGGGTCGAGTTGCCGTTCGGACGTCGTGGCTACCTTCCTTGCCGTGTTGGAAATGATCAGTAAGATGCGTATCCGAGTGGATGGCGAGGGGGAAGCGGCCCGCATTTCATTGCGAAAGGATCGAAAAGAACATGGACAATAATCTGTCTTCCGTTTTGGAAAGTTTGCTGTTTGCCTCAGGCAATCCCATCAGCGTTAATCAGCTGGCTGAGATCGTCGGGGAGGAGTCAAAAACGGTACGTATGGCTCTGCTTGAATTGGCGCAGGAATATGCCGCGCAGGGTAGAGGCTTGGAAATCGTGCGATATGACGACAAATTCCAGATGATGACGGCGTCGGTTAATGCCAACTACGTCAAGACTTTGCTTGACAACCGTCGCAACCCCTCCTTGTCTCAGGCGGCGATGGAAGTGCTGGCGGTAGTGGCCTATAATCAGCCGGTAACCCGTGCGTATGTCGAGCAGGTGCGTGGCGTCGATTGCTCGGCCGTCATTCATTCGCTGGTGGAAAAGGAACTGATTGAGGAAAAGGGTCGCATGGATGCGCCCGGCCGCCCCTTGCTTTACGGAACGACGGTCAATTTCCTGCGCGTATTTAATATTACGTCGTTGTCAGATCTGCCTGAACTGGCACCGATGGAAGAGGCGGCAGGCGAAACCTTGCAACAGCAAGAATTGCCCTTGCAATCCGAACAAAAATAGTATATATTATAAATAAAGGGTAATCCTACATAATGAACTTACGAAAGGATAGTGAATAACATGAGTCAACATCCGATTCAGGGAATCATGGATTCAACCATGCAGAAGATCAAAGAAATGGTGGACGTCAATACGATCGTCGGCGATCCGATGTCTACGCCGGACGGTGCTACCATTATTCCTATCTCCAAGGTGTCTTTCGGCTTTGTGTCGGGCGGCAGCGATCTCAATGCCAAGCAGGAAAAGCCGGTCGAGCCCTTCGCCGGTGGAAGCGGTGCGGGCATCTCTATCATCCCCGTTGGCTTTATTGTCATTAAGGGCGATGATATCCGTATGCTTCAAATCTCCAACAATCCCACTTCGGTCGATAAACTGATCGATATGGCTCCCGAGCTGATTGAGCGCATTAAAAATCTTTTGGTAAAATAAGACGAGAAAAAGCCACCCAATCGGGTGGCTTTTTTATTATCTGGATTTCATGATGTTGCGCATGCGCTGGGCATGATCCAAAACCTGTTTGCGGATACGCAGGGATTTGGGGGTAACTTCCAACATCTCGTCCTCATTGAGTGATTCAAGCGATTCTTCCAGGCTCATGATCTTAGGCGAGACAAGGCGCAACGCCTCATCTGAGCCTGAGGCACGCATATTGGTAACGTGCTTTTTCTTGCAGACGTTGACGGTAATATCCTCTGCCTTGGCCGAGCAGCCCACGACCATACCGGCATAAACCGGCGTGCCGGGCGTGATGTATAATACGCCGCGCTCTTGGGCGTTGAACAGGCCGTAGGTAACAGCTTCGCCCGTTTCAAAGGCGATGAGCGAGCCGTTGGCACGGCGGTTGATCTCGCCCGAATAGGGCGCATATTTATCGAAAATGGTGTTCATGATACCTTCGCCGTGGGTGTCGGTCATGAATTCACTGCGATAGCCAAACAGCCCGCGAGAGGGAATATTGAATTCCACACGAGTGCGACCGTTGTTGGGGGCCATGGCCGTCATTTCACCCTTGCGCTTGCCCAATTTCTCAATGACGGCACCGACATACTGATCGGGCACGTCCAAAATAATATGTTCGTAGGGTTCGCACTTTTTGCCTTCGATCTCCTTAAAAAGTACGCGCGGTGTGCTGACTTGGAACTCGTAGCCTTCACGGCGCATATTTTCAATGAGGATGGACAGATGCAGTTCGCCGCGGCCCATGACAACAAAAGATTCCGAGGTCTCGCCGTCCTTGACGCGCAAGGCGACATCGCGCAACAATTCGCGATACAGACGCTCGCGAATATGGCGTGAAGTGAGGAATTTACCTTCTTTGCCGGCAAAGGGGGAGTTGTTGACCGAGAAGGTCATTTCCACCGTCGGCTCAGAGATCTTGACAAAGTCGATCGGTTCGATCGCTGTGGGAGCACAGACAGTGTTGCCGATATTAATATCTTCAATGCCGCTCAGGCAGACAATATCGCCTGCGGTGGCTTCGTCAACGGCCACTTTATTCAGGTCCTCAAATACATACAGTGCCGTGATCTTGCTCTTGCGGGATACCGTCTTGTCGTGGTAGTCGCAGATGGTGACCTCCTGGTTTTTGCGAATGGTGCCGCGCTCGACACGCCCGACACCGATGCGACCGACATATTCGTTGTAGTCGATCGAGGATACCAGCAGCTGGGTTGGCCCGTCCGTGTCTACATCGGGCCCGGGGATATATTCCATGATGGTGTCAAACAGCGGGGTCAGATCATCGCCGTGACGGTCTTGGAAAACCGAGGCGATGCCCTCGCGCGCCGAGCAATAGACGATGGGGCTGTCCAACTGCTCATCAGTCGCGTCGAGATCCAACAACAGCTCAAGCACCTCATTAACTACTTCGTCAAGGCGAGCGTCGGGCTTATCAATCTTGTTGATCACGACAATCACCTTGTGATTGAGAGCCAAGGCGTGTTGCAAAACAAAGCGTGTCTGCGGCATAGGCCCTTCGGCGGCGTCAACCAAAAGCAAAACGCCGTCAACCATTTTCAGCACGCGCTCCACTTCGCCTCCGAAATCGGCATGCCCCGGCGTATCAACGATGTTGATTTTAGTGCCCTTGTACTGAATGGACGTGTTCTTGGCCAAAATGGTGATGCCGCGCTCGCGCTCAATATCGCCCGAGTCCATAACGCGCTCGGTAATGGTTTGGTTATCGCGGTAAATACCGCTTTGTTTAAGCATTTCATCGACCAGTGTGGTTTTGCCGTGGTCAACGTGGGCGATGATGGCAATATTGCGTAAATCCTCTCTTTTCACAGTTCCACCTCAGGGTATTTTTATACTTGCAGCATGGCCAGCAGAGCCTCTTTTGTTTGGGCGCCGACCTTTTTATCGGCGATTTCGCCGTTTTTAAAGACGATAAGGGTCGGGATGCTCATAACGCCGAATTGGACCGCCAATTCCGGCTGCTCATCGACATTGATCTTGCAAACGACATAGCGACCGTCGGCCTCCTCGGCCAGCGCATCCACGATGGGGGAGACCATACGGCAAGGACCGCACCAACTGGCCCAAAAGTCAACCAGCACAGGAACGGAAGCCTGCAACACGTCTTGTTCAAAATTATCTTTGGTAACGGTAATAACGGACATTATTTTTCTCCTTGTAATAATAAATTAGCAACGTTAAAGACATCGCCTGCGCCCATGGTCAGAATGAGCGTATGGCTTTTTACCTGTGCCAAGGCCATCTCGGCGGCGTCGGCAAAAGAGGGCGCATATTCAGCATGGTCCAATAGAGGCACAATATTCGCGGAATTCATACCCAAATCATCTTTTTCCCGCGCCGCATAAATATCGCACAAAATCACATGATCGGCCTTATTGAGGGCTTTTTGAAATTGAGGAAGCAACGCTTTGGTGCGCGAATAGGTGTGTGGCTGAAAGATGAGCACGATGCGGTCAAAATCCATGTTGCGACAGGCGTTGAGAGTGGCTTCGATCTCCGACGGATGATGGGCATAATCGTCAATCACGGTAAAATGCTCGCCCTTGCCTTTGTATTCAAAACGGCGTTGCGCACCGTGGAAGGTGTGCAGGCCGCGACCGATCGAAGCAGGGTCAATGCCGATGGCATCGGCCGCAGCGGCGGCGGCCAGGGCATTTAAGATGTTGTGCTGTCCCGGTACAACGAGTTCAGCCGTGCAAAGCAGTTCGCCTTTACGGAGAATATCAAAGGTCGGATAGCCGTTGATGTAGCGAATATTGGCGGGTGTGTAATCGGCATCATGCATGCCGAAGGTGACTACGTTGCCGTCATAGCCTTTGGCGATTTTGCGGCAGTTGGGATCGTCGGCATTGGTGATAAGCAGGCCGTCGGGTAGGGTGTTGCCCACATAGCGACCGAAGGCGGCGGTGATATCGTCCAGATCCTTGTAAAAATCCAAATGATCTTCGTCGATATTGAGAATGACCGAGATCTTGGGGAAGAATTTCATGAAGGAGCCGGCATATTCACAGGACTCAAAGACGAAATAATCCTTGTGCCCGATGTAATAAGTGCTGTCGATCTCGGGCAGTTTGGCGCCGATGGAGATGGTCGGATCGACCCCTCCGTCGAGCAGGATGCAGGAGATCATGGAAGTGGTGGTCGATTTCCCGTGAGTACCGGCCACACCGATCGGGCAGTCATAATTGCGCATAATGGCGCCCAACAGATCGGCTCGCTCGAAGCAGGGCAGACCGGCAGCGCGTGCGGCGGCCAATTCGGGATTGTCGCTCTTAATGGCCGCGGTATACACCACCATCTGCGAATCCCCCAAATTCTCTGCGGCATGCTTATCATAAACGGTTACGCCGTTATCTAAAAGTATCTTACAGTTGTCGCGGTTCATATCCGAGCCGGCCACGGTGTAGCCGTTGGCTTGTAGGATCAGCGCCAGAGCACTCATGCTCACGCCGCCGATGCCGATAAAATGGATCCGCTTAACCGCTTGCAGTGCGCGAGAGATATCGTTTCCCATAAACAGATTCCTTTACCCGTGATAATATCAGTATATCCGAAACTTCAACAGAAAAGCCCGAACGAAGGGTTCGGGCTGATCTTTTTTGAAAAATCAGAGTTTCTCCACGATCTCTTTGGTATCGCGTGCGATCATCAGCTCTTCGTTGGTAGGCAGTACCCATGCTTCCACCTTGGAATCGGCACGGGAGAACTTGGCATCGCGGCGAGAAGCTTGAAGGTTGAGTTCGGTGTCAATATGCAGTCCCAAATACTCCATATCCTCGCAGACCTGTCTGCGGATCTCGGCATCGTTTTCACCAATACCGCCGGTAAAGATGATGGCATCCACGCCACCCATGGCAGCCGCATAACCGCCGATGAACTTCTTGATCTGATAGAC
>CALBKB010000055.1 GCA_937892635.1 uncultured Clostridia bacterium | reverse complement strand
GTGATGGTACTGGGCGATGTGCTGGATCGCAGCGGCTGCGCCATCGACAACGGTCTTGCGGTGCTGTTCCGTGGTCCGGGCAGCTATACCGGCGAGGATTGCGCCGAGATCCATTGCCATGGCTCGCCCGTGGTGCTGCAGGAGGTGCTTTTGAGCCTCTTTGCCGCAGGTGCGCGGCAGGCGGAAGCGGGCGAATTTACCCGCCGTGCCTTTTTGGCCGGCAAACTGGATATGACGGCGGCCGAGGGTGTTATGGAGTTGATCGACGCCCGTTCGCCGGCCGAGCTGCGCGCCGCCGCCGCTCACTTGTGCGGCAAGGTTTACGAGGAAATGAATCAGGTGCGTCAAAGCCTGTTATCCATTACGGCGCGGCTGTATGCCTACGTCGACTATCCCGACGATGATATCGGAGAGTATCCTCTCGAGGAGTTACTGGCCGATCTTCAGCAAGCAGGCGAGCAGGCGGCGGCCTTGTGCCGTCGGGCGCAGACGGGACAGCAGGTGCGCGAAGGCGCCGACGTCTGTTTGTGCGGCGCGGTTAACGCCGGCAAGTCATCGTTGATGAATCGCTTGGCACAAGCCGACCGTTCCATCGTCACCGATATTCCCGGTACCACTCGCGACGTCATCACCCAGTCGGTGGTGTTGGGCGAGGTGCGGCTGAATCTTATGGATCCGGCGGGACTGCGCGATCCCGACGATCCGGTGGAGCGTATCGGTGTCGAGAAGAGCCGCCGAGCCGTCGAGAATGCGGCGCTGGTGCTTTGCGTCTTTGATGCTTCGCGCCCCTTGTCGGAGGAAGACGAGGCATTGATTCGCGCGGTCGATGCCGCCAAGGCCGTGGCCGTTATCAATAAATGCGATCTGGCATCTAATATTGACAAAGAGTATATTTATAATAAATTTATACACACCGTTGAAATCTCTGCCAAAACGGGGCAGGGGATGGAGGAGCTGGCGCAGGTGTTGCAACAGCTGGCTTTTGGCGGTGCCGTAGTGGATGAAGGGTTGATTTTCTCCTTGCGGCAGAGTGACTGTTTGCGGCTGATGGCGCAGAGCATCGAGGAGGCGCTGACGGCGGCGACGGCGGGCGTGACCTACGATGCGGTGGGTGTGTTGATTGACGAGGCGGTGGCGGCGGCCGGAGAGATGACGGGCGAATCGCTGACCGAGGATACGGTGCAGGCCATTTTTGAACGGTTCTGTGTCGGAAAATAAAGGTGGAAGGTTATGCAGCTTTACCAAGCCGGACAATATGATATTGCCGTGATCGGTGCGGGTCATGCCGGAATTGAGGCAGGGCTGGCGGCGGCGCGGTTGGGGAAGAAGACCATCGTCTTCACCATCAATTTGGATGCGGTGGGCAATATGCCATGCAATCCGTCGATCGGCGGCACGGCTAAGGGACATTTGGTGCGGGAGATTGACGCGTTGGGCGGCGAGATGGGCCGAGTGGCCGACGCCTGCTTTATTCAATCGCGCATGCTTAATCGGGGCAAAGGCCCTGCCGTGTATTCTCTGCGCGCCCAGATTGATCGAGCCGCTTATCGGCAACGCATGAAGGAGATCTTGGAGAACACCGAAAACCTGACCTTACGTCAGGGCGAGGTGGTGGATATTGAGGTCGAGGACGGAAAGGTTTGTGCCGTAGTGACAAAAACGGGCGGACGGTACGCCGTCAATGCGGCCATTTTGGCAACCGGCACCTTTTTGGATGCTCGCATCATCATTGGCGAAACGGTTATGGCCAGCGGTCCCGACGGTATGCAGCCGGCGGTTGGGCTGGAACAGCGACTGAAAGAGATGGGCGTTTGTATGCGCCGATTTAAGACGGGAACGCCCTCGCGGGTACATGCCGATTCCATCGACTATACCCAGCTTGAGCCTCAGCCGGGGGATGAACCGCCCGAGCCCTTCTGCTTTGATCACGAAGACACCGATTTTGGAAGCAACAAGGTGTTGTGCCATCTGGCCTACACCAACGAGCAGACCCATCAAGTCATTTTGGATAATTTGCATCTTTCGCCCCTCTTTTCGGGCGTGATCGAGGGTATCGGTCCGCGCTATTGCCCGAGTATTGAGGACAAGGTCAATCGGTTTCGGGATAAATCCCGTCACCCCCTCTTTATCGAGCCGATGGGCGAGCATACCAAAGAAGTCTATCTGCAGGGCATGTCCTCCTCCCTGCCGGAATGGGTGCAACTGAAATTTTTGCGCACCATCAAGGGCTTGGAGCAGGTTGAGGTCATGCGCAGCGCCTACGCCATTGAATACGATTGCGTTGACCCGCTGGAATTATTTTCCAGCCTGGAGTTCCGTAAAGTAGAAGGGCTGTACGGAGCAGGGCAGTTTAATGGGTCGTCGGGGTATGAAGAGGCGGCGGCGCAGGGCTTGATTGCCGGCATCAATGCGGCGCGTAAGCTTGACGGGAGGGCGCCGATCGTGCTGGATCGGGGGAGCTCCTATATCGGCACGCTTATTGACGATTTGGTGACCAAGGGCACCAATGAGCCGTATCGCATGATGACCTCGCGCAGCGAATATCGTTTGATTTTGCGGCAGGATAATGCGGATGCCCGTCTGATGCCGTTGGGGCATGAGATCGGGCTGGTTTCCGATGAGCGGTTTGCCGCCTTTGAGCAAAAGCAACAACAGGTCAAGGATGAGATGGAGCGGTTGCGCCGCACCACGGCGGTGCCGAGCGAGGAAGGCAACGCCATGCTGGTAGGCAAGGGGAGTACGCCCTTACAGACCGGCATGAAATTGGCCGAACTGTTAAAGAGACCGCAGGTAAATTATGCGGATTTGGCGGTTTTTGATGCGACCCGTCCCGCTTTGCCTCGCAGCATTGTCGAGCGAGTTGAGATTTCTATAAAATACGAGGGCTATATCAAGCGGCAGTTGGCGCAAATCCGAGAATTTCGCCGCATGGAGGAGATGCTTTTGCCGCCTGACATGGATTATATGGCCATGGAAGGACTGCGCGTTGAGGCGCGGCAGAAATTACAGGCACAGCGTCCCCATAATTTAGGGCAGGCTTCCCGTATCAGCGGTGTCAGCCCGGCCGACATTTCGGTGCTTATCATTGAACTAACCAATCGAAAAAAGGAGAGCCGAGCATGACGGTGACCCAACTGTGTGCCAAGCAAGGTTACGCGATTACGCCGCAACAGCAACAACTGTTTGATGTCTATACCGACTTTTTGCTGGCAGAAAATGAAAAATATAACCTGACCGCCGTGCGCGAACGCGACGGCGTGGTGGGGCGCCATCTGTTTGACTCCTTAGCCCCGCTCTTTTTGGGCGAACTGGGTTCGGAATCCCTGGACGTCATTGACGTGGGAACGGGTGGCGGCCTGCCCGGTATTCCCTTGTCGATTGCGGCGTCGCACCATCAATACACGCTGCTTGACAGTACCGAGAAAAAATGCGCCTTTTTGCGTGCCTTTCTCGCACAGGTCGACCTGCCCGTCACCGTGACGTGGGGGCGTGCTGAGGAATGGGGTGCCGAGGCCTATCGAGAGCGTTTTGATTTGGCTGTCAGCCGTGCCGTGGCCGCCTTGCCTGCCTTATGCGAGCTGGTTTTGCCCATGGTCAAGGTCGGCGGTCGGTTTATCGCCTACAAAGGGGAAAAGGGTAAAGAGGAGCTGGCGCAGGCACAATCGGCCATTGCCGTTCTGGGCGGAAAGATACAGAAAATCGTGGAGGCGCCCACCAGCGACGACAGCCCTGCCTGTTTAATTATCATAGAAAAAATCCAACCAACCCCGCTCAAATACCCCCGCGCATGGGGGCAAATTAAAAAGAAGCCGCTGTGACGGCTTCTTTTTTGTTCCACGTGGAACATTATTTGGTTTTGGGAATGGCAATGGAATAATAAATGTAGTCGGTATCCTCGGTTTTATCCGATTTGGCGCGAATACCCAGAGAAGAAAGTAGGCGCAAAGAACGGTCGATGGTGTTGATAAAAAGGCGAATATCTTTGATATATACCTTGCGCTTGGGCGGATCTTTGGGGGTGAGCAGGGATTGTATGTAGATTTCGGTCTTTTCAACCGTTAATTGTCGGGCAATTATATGAGAGAGGGCTGCTTCGCGCATATCTTCGGGCAAAACGAGCAGGGAACGGGCGTGGCGCTCGGTCAGTCCGGCTTGGCGCAGACGATCCCGCAAGGAAGGGGATAAGGAAAGCAGGCGCAGCTTGTTGGCCACGCAGGATTGGGATTTGCCGATTTTTTTGGCGGCTTCGGCCTGCGTGATGCCGCAACCGACGATGAGGTCCTGTATACCCACCGCCTCCTCAAAAGGGTCGAGGTCGCGCCGCTGTAAGTTTTCGACCAAGGCGGCTATGCGACGCTTTTCTTGGTCAAAACTACGAAGGATGCAGGGAATTTCGGATAATCCCGCCATGGCTGCCGCCCGCCAACGCCGTTCGCCTGCAATCAGCCGATAATAGCCGTTTTCTTTGACCACGGTTATGGGGGAAAGGACGCCCAGTTCGCGAATTGAGGCCGCCAAAGATTCCAGTTCGGCTTGGTCGAAGACCTTGCGCGGCTGATTGGGGTCAGGAAGAATCTTAGATAGCGGCAGAATTTTATAAGAAGTGTCTTTCTCAAACATTTTTCTTCCTCCTTTACCCATAGCATACCATCTTTGACTGTCAAAAAAGGAAGAACGAGGGAAAATTGAAAAAAATGTTCCGCGTGGAACATTCGTGCTTTTCTTTTGGGGCGGAGTGTGCTATAATAGGATATCATACGATGAGAAAAAGGCAGGAGAAACGAAATGGGTAAAATTATCGCCGTTTCCAACCAGAAAGGCGGCGTAGGCAAGACGACCACCGTCATCAACGTGTGCGCCGGCATTGCGGCGCGCGGGTTTCGGGTGTTGATTGTCGACCTCGATCCGCAGGGAAATAGTACCAGTGGCGTTGGTGGAAAAGCTGGAAATAAATCCATTTACGAGGCGCTGATGGGACGTACGCATGTTGACGCATGCGTGCAGAAGACCGTTGTGGAAGGCTTGCATATCATTCCGTCTGATATCCGGTTGACTGGCGCAGAATTGGAACTGGTTGAGCTGGAGCAGCGTGAGTACAGACTGAAACTGCTGACGAAGTCGCTAGAAAGCAAATATGATTTTATCTTCATCGATTGTCCGCCCTCCCTGGAACTGCTGACGGTGAACGCCCTGGCGGCAGCTGACGGCATTTTGGTGCCGGTGCAGTGCGAGTATTACGCATTGGAGGGTCTTACCGACCTGATGAATACTCTGCGCTTGGTAAAAAA
>CALBKB010000054.1 GCA_937892635.1 uncultured Clostridia bacterium | reverse complement strand
GCCCTGTTAATTGTAGGCGACAATATCACGACCGACCACATTATGCCGGCCGGTGCAAAGATTTTGCCCTATCGTTCCAATATTCCTAAACTCTCGGAGTTTTGTTTTGTGCGCTGCGATGAGCAGTTCCCCGCCCGTGCGCGGCAGTGGGGTGGCGGTATCATTATCGGTGGCGCCAATTATGGGCAAGGCTCTTCCCGTGAGCATGCGGCGTTAGTTCCGCTGTATTTGGGTGTTAAGGCAGTTGTTGCCAAGTCTTTTGCGCGTATTCATGCTGCAAATCTAATCAACAACGGCATCATTCCCATTAGTTTTGCCAACCCGGATGACTATGACATGTTTGAGTTGGGTGACGAGTTGGAGCTGCCCGATGTGCGTAAGCGCATTATAAATGGGGAGGATATCCTCATTGTGAATAAAACCAAGAATGAGACGGTGACCGGTGTCGTTACGTTGTCTGAGCGTCAAAAGCAGATGCTTTGTGCCGGTGGTCTTCTGAATTACACCAAAAATCGATAAGGAGAAACCAACATGACAGAACAGCAAAAGCAAGAAGCGCTTAACAAGTTTGCGGCACTTTTGGACAAGCAGGATGCTCGCGTTAAAAAAATGAAAGAGCAAGGCGATTTTCTTGATTACAGCAAGCTTGATAAACTGATTATCGGCGTTTGTGGTGGTGACGGAATTGGCCCCATTATCACCAATGAGGCGGCCCGTGTGCTGGAGCATATGCTTGCGCAAGAGGTAAAAGAAGGAAAGGTGGAGTTTCGCGTCATTGACGGTCTGACCATTGAGCGTCGTGTTGAAGTGATGAAAGCCATTCCTGATGATGTATTGGAAGAACTCAAGCAGTGCCACGTGATTTTGAAGGGACCGACCACGACTCCTCGTCAGGGCGACCCCTGGCCTAATATCGAGAGTGCCAATGTGGCTATGCGTAAGGAACTGGATCTGTTTGCTAATGTTCGACCGGTTAAGGTGCCCGATAAGGGGATTGACTGGACATTCTACAGAGAAAACACGGAAGGCGCGTATACACTAGGCTCTGAGGGTGTGCACGTAGACGAAGATCTAGCGTTTGATTTCACGGTTGCCACCACGGACGGTTGTAAACGTATTGCCCGTTTGGCTTTTGATTATGCAGCAAAGTCGGGTAAAAATAAGGTGTCGGTCATTACTAAGGCAAACGTTATCAAGACGACAGACGGTAAGTTTCTCAATATCTGCAAAGAGGTTGCCAAGGATTATCCCACGGTTGAGATGGACGACTGGTACATTGACATTACTACCGCCAAATTGATTGATGAAAAGCGTAGAACGGCATTTCGTGTCTTTGTTCTGCCTAATCTTTACGGCGATATTATTACCGATGAAGCGGCGGAATTTCAGGGTGGTGTCGGTACGGCCGGCAGTGCCAATATTGGCAAGCGTTATGCCATGTTTGAGGCTATTCATGGCTCGGCACCTCGCATGATGGAAGAGGGTCGCGGTCAGTATGCCGATCCTTGCTCGATGCTTCGTGCCTGCGTCATGTTGCTGTCCCACATTGGCAGACAGGCGCTGGCGGATAAGCTGGAGCGCGCTCTGGATATCTGCATGTTTGAAGAAGCAAAACTGAAGATTACCGGACGAAACACCGGAGCGACCAGTGAGGAGTTTGGTAATTACGTTATGGAGACTCTCAGCAAATTAAACTGAGGTATATTTTGAATGATTGATCAGAAAAACATCCGAAATTTTTCGATTATCGCCCATATTGACCATGGCAAATCGACCCTTGCGGATCGTTTGTTGGAGCATACCGGCTCGGTCAGTACGCGTGATATGACGGCACAAATTTTGGATAACATGGACCTGGAAAAAGAGCGCGGCATTACGATAAAGGCGCGTGCTGTTAAGCTCGAATATCAGGCAAAGAATGGTCAAAATTATATATTGAATTTGATTGATACCCCCGGACACGTTGACTTTAATTATGAGGTGTCGCGCTCTTTGGCGGCCTGTGAAGGTGCTGTATTGATCGTAGATGCCACGCAGGGTATTGAGGCTCAGACTTTGGGTAATACCTATTTGGCTATTGATCATAATTTAGAGATCGTGCCGGTTATCAACAAAATGGATCTGCCCAGCGCCGACGCCGAACGTGCCATTGAAGAAATTGAAGATGTTATTGGGTTGCCGGCACAAGATGCGCCGCGTATTTCGGCCAAAATGGGAACCAACATTGACGACGTACTTGAACATATCGTATCCGATATTCCTGCACCCAAAGGCGATTCCGATGCGCCGCTGCAGGCGTTGATCTTTGACTCGATTTACGATAGTTATCGAGGAGTCATTGTATATGTTCGTATTATGGATGGTCGTATTCGTGCCGGTCAGCGCATGAAACTTATGTCGACAGGCGCAGAATTTGACGTAGTCGAAGTAGGCTATATGCGTGCGACGTCCTTGGAGCGTGCGGATGAATTGACGGCCGGTGAGGTTGGTTATATTACCGCCAGCATAAAGACGGTGCGCGACACGCAGGTGGGTGATACGGTTACCTTAGTCGATCACCCCGCTTCTGAGCCGCTGCCCGGATATAAAAAGGTTAACCCCATGGTCTATTGCGGCATTTATCCTGCTGATGGTGCGCATTATTCGGATTTGCGCGATGCTATGGAAAAGCTTCAGCTTAATGATGCAGCGCTTAGTTATGAGCCTGAAACATCGGCAGCGTTGGGGTTTGGTTTCCGATGCGGATTTCTAGGCTTGCTCCACATGGAGATCGTACAAGAGCGATTGGATCGTGAGTTTGACATGGATGTGATC
>CALBKB010000053.1 GCA_937892635.1 uncultured Clostridia bacterium | reverse complement strand
GGGGTCTTGCGGGTGCGCTTGGGTTTTTCTTCGGTCACAGCCGCTTCCTCGGCAGGCTTTTCAGCCTTCTTGGCAGCGGGCTTGCGGGTGCGCTTGGCAGCGGGCTTCTTCTCCTCGCCCTCGGCAGCCTTGGGGGCGGCCTTCTTGCGCGGAGCAGCCTTCTTCTTGGGCGCTTCCACGACGGGGGCTTCCTCCGCAACCGGAGCAGCTTCCACTACCGGGGCCTCATTAGGGTTTTCGGTCACCTCGACCGGGGCTTCTTCCTCGGTCGCCGGGACAGCCAGACGCTCGTACATCGCCATGTACTTCTCGGCAGAGGCATACCAGCTGTAGTCGCCGGTCATGCCGCGCTGCTGCAGCAGGGCCCAGACGTCCTTGTGGTTGTGGTAGTAATCGCAGGCGCGCTCAATGACATGCAGCATGTCGTGGGCGTTGTAGTTGAAGAAGGAGAAGCCGTTGCCGTCGCCGGTGTACTCGTTGTAGCTCAGCACGGTATCGCGCAGGCCGCCGGTCTCGCGGACGATCGGGATGGTGCCGTAGCGCAGGGCGATCATCTGCGAAAGGCCGCAGGGCTCGCTTTTGGACGGCATTAAATAAAGATCGCTGGCTGCATAAATGGCGGCGGCTAACGATGCCGAAAAACGCAGTGTTAACGAGAACTTATTTGCATGGCGCTGGGCGATATCGCGCAAACGGTTTTCATAATAGGCATCGCCCGTGCCCAAGACAATCAACTGAATATCCCATTGCATCAGCTCTTCGGCTACCCGGCACAAAAGATCTAAGCCCTTATGGGAGACCAGTCGCGTTACCATGCCGATCACAGGCACATCATTACGCACCGGCAATCCCAACTGTTGTTGCAATTGTGATTTACAGGTGGCTTTACCGCATAGGTTTTTACGATCATAATTACAGGCCAAATTCTTATCAACGGCCGGATCGTTTCCCGTCACGTCGATACCGTTGACGATGCCGTGCAGCTTAAAGGCGTGTTCTTCGATAATAGGAGAAAGGCCATGAGCAAAATACGGATAGCGAATCTCCTGTGCATAGGTACGTGATACGGTGGTAAGGGCATCGCAAGCTAGGATTGCACCCTTCATAAAGTTAATGCTGTTTTTATACGTGAGCGTACTCTCGTAGTCTGAAGACAACCCCAAAACGTCACCCAGGAAATAAGGGTCAGCCCAGCCTTGATATTCGATATTATGAATGGTAAATACCGTTTTGGCGCCACCCAAAGCCTGCTCATAGAAGGCATGGAGAAATATTGGCAGGAGCGCCGTTTGCCAATCGTTACAATGAATAATATTCGGCGCAACCTTGAGATACACAAGGGCATCGAGGATGGCCTTGGAAAAGAAGGCGAAACGTTCCCCGTCATCATCATGCCCATAGATGCCACCGTCACGTTTAAAATATTGCTCATTATCAAGAAAGTATACATGCAACCTTTCCTTGGTACCTTGCGCCTTGTATAATCCGACATATTGGTGCCGCCAGGAAAGATCCGTATAGAAATAGCCGATATACTCGGCAGTTATATTGGTATTATCTTTTATTTTTCCATAATACGGCAAGAAAAGATAAACTTCGTTATCCGCATAATCTGACAATGCTGCAGGAAGGGCCTGGGCGACATCGCCCAGGCCTCCCGTTTTGATATAAGGAGCAGCCTCACTTGCTGCAAATACGATTTTCATACAACCTCTCCCTTTTTGACAATCACGGGATGTTCCGGAGTGCCAATCAGAGTAGCACCGTCGGTAACTGTCACGTTTTTGTCCAATATCACACATTCCAATTTGGCATCCTTCCCGATTCTTGCGCCCTGCATCACAATGCTGGCACGAACCTCTGCCCCCTTTGCAATGATGACATCACGGAAGATAATGCTGTTTTTCGCCGTGCCTCGCATGACGCAGCCATCGGCAATAATACAATCCGATACCTTGGAACCTTCGCCATAGTAGGTTGGGATTTCATCCCTGACCTTAGTATATATCGGATATTCGTTATTGAAAAGACCTTTTCGCACATTTTCTTGTAAAAGTGCCATATTATTGGCAAAGTAACTGCGAATATCCTCATTACGCAGTACTATGCCGTCAAACGGATACACGGCAAGTGACAGAGCATTTTCGTTGAATTTCCTCTGTAAATAGTCACGCTCTAAATGTGTAAAGCCCTTTGTGTAGGATTCCTCAATAGCGTCAACAAGTTTTTGACGGCTTATGATAAACATACCCATGCCGATTTGCGTTTCGGTACGAGCATAGGTATCAATCATCATTTCGGTTACCCTGCCGCGCTTGTTTGCTTTTACGATCAACGGGTGCTTCTTCTTCGTTTTGTCCTTCTTTGTCGTGGTTAAAATAGTAACATCACAGCCCGATTCCACGTGCTGTTTGATCGCCGGACGAAAGTCTATATTACAAAGAATGGTAGAATCACAGACAACCACATAATCATAATTAGGGTTATTGATGAAGTGGACAGCCGAATAAAGAGCTTCCAGTTTACCCTTGTAAATGCCGGTATTGCCATTGGCAAACGGCGGCAAAAAGACGACACCCTCATTCTTGCGATTGAGGTCCCAGTCACTGCAGGAACCGAGATGGTCCATTAAGGAACGATAGTTATACTTGGTGATAACGCCTATGTTGTAGATGCCGGAATTAGACAGGTTGGACAACACGAAATCAATTTGACGATAGCGCCCACCAAAAGGCAGGGAGGCAACCGTTCTCTGATTGGTTAATTCACCCAAGGAACTGTCATAGATGTTCGAGAAAATAATTCCCATTGCTTTCATAGCGGCGCCCTCCTTAATAGATTTCCTTCGGTAGCATGATCTTATTCTTTGCTACTTCCTTGTCTTTACCCACAACGGCAATGCCCCACTTGTTCTTTTCATAGAACTCCGGGTTATCCCCTATGCGCACATTTTCACGGACAATGGCGTCCTCGCCAATGATGGCATAACGAATGATCGAGTGAGTTCCAATCACGGCATTGGGCATGATCAAGCTGTTATGAATCTCCGCATCCTTTTCCACAACGCAGCCGGTAGATACGATCGAATTATAGACTTTACCATAAACCGTGCTGCCTTCAGCAACATACGAGTTTACAATCTCAGAACCGGGCGCAATATATGAGCTGGGGTTGGAATAGTTTCTGGCATAAATGCGGTCTTCCGTATCACGCAAATCCAAAGCGGGATGATCGCCGAGTATGTCCATGTTCGACTGCCACAGGCTCTCGATGGTACCGACATCTTTCCAATACCCCTCAAAACCATAGGCATACAGCTTATAATTATCCGCGATCAATTTCGGGATAATGTTTTTACCAAAATCATTGCTGGACGCGGGATCTTCATTATCGGAAATCAAATATTTTTTCAGCACGTCCCAGCGGAACATATAGATACCCATGGATGCTTTCGTGCTCTTGGGATGTTTCGGCTTTTCTTCAAATTCATAGATCAGCCCATCCTCATTTACATTCATGATACCAAAACGCGACGCTTCCTCAATCGGCACATCCAAGACAGCAATGGTACAGTCAGCCTTGTTCTTAACATGGGCACGCATCATCAGCGAATAGTTCATTTTATAAATATGGTCGCCGGAAAGAATAAGTACATGGGTAGGACGATACCGATCAATAAACGAAATATTTTGAAAAATAGCGTTTGCCGTCCCCTTATACCATTCCGAACTGGCGCTCTTGGAATAAGGCGAAAGCACGTGTATGCCGCCATTGGCACTATTAAGCCCCCACGGCATACCGTTCCCGATGTATTCGTTAAGCTGTAACGGCTGATATTGGGTTAATATACCTACCGTATCGATACCGGAATTGACGCAATTCGACAGCGGAAAATCGATCAAGCGATACTTGCCGCCGAAAGGAACGGCAGGTTTTGCCGTGTTCTCAGTCAGCACCATCAAGCGGCTGCCCTGGCCTCCGGCGAGAATCATTGCGATGCATTCTTTTTTTTGAAAATACATATACATGCCTCCTTCGTGTTGGAACATTATATATCTACTACAGATAGTGTAGCACGAATTAATAAAAATTTCTATAATTTTTTAAAAAAATTTTACATTTTGTCAAAAAATATTTACTAAAAGAGAAAGTAACAGTTGTCATATTGACAATATTGGTATATGATAATAAAAGTTTATTCGTTGAGGTGATACCATGAAACGACAAAGCGGCGTTCTTTTGCCGATTTCCGCGCTGCCGGGTCCATTCGGATGCGGAACATTCGGTGCGGATGCACTTAACTGGATTGACCTTCTAAAGAGCGGCGGCTTTTCCATTTGGCAGGTGCTACCGTTTGGCATACCGGATACGCACAATTCTCCTTATATGCCATACTCTTCCTTTGTCGGAAACCCAAACTTCATTGATCCGACCATTCTCTATCAGCAGGGGCTAGTAACCGAAGAGGAATGGTCCGATCAAAAAGTTGATGACCCGTATCTATGCCGTTTTG
>CALBKB010000052.1 GCA_937892635.1 uncultured Clostridia bacterium | reverse complement strand
CAGTTCAATCTCCTGCCGACTTCCCGTGGTTGGTAGCGGCTTATCGAGGATCTGCATGCACAATTCGACGCACTCATCGCAAATATAGGCATTATTCATGCCGGCGATCAGCTTATCCGCTTGCTCCCGCGGCTTGCCGCAAAAGGAGCAAAAGGCACCGTCCCCGTAGTTGTTATTCGCCATTGCTAACCTCTTTTATCTCTTTTCGATGACCTTGTCGATCAGTCCATACTCCAACGCTTCCTTGGCCGACATGAAATTGTCGCGCTCAGTGTCGCGCTCAATTTCCGCCAAAGGACGCCCGGTGTTGGCCGCCAAGATCTGATTGAGCTTCTCACGGGTCTTGCGGATATGATCGGCATGAATGATAATATCACTCGCCTGCCCCTGCGCACCGCCCAACGGCTGATGGATCATAATCTCACTGTTGGGCAGCGCCAAACGCTTACCCTTGGCACCCGCCGAAAGCAAGAAGGCACCCATCGACGCGGCCATGCCCACACAAATGGTCGACACGTCGCACTTGATGTAATTCATCGTATCGTAAATGGCCATACCGGCGGAAACCGAACCGCCCGGGCTGTTGATGTAGAAGCAAATATCCTTTTCATTATCCTGCGCTTCCAAATACAAAAGCTGGGCAACAACCAAAGATGCCGTGGTATCATTCACCTGATCCGACAGGAAAATAATACGGTCATTAAGTAAACGCGAATAGATGTCATACGAACGCTCTCCACGATTGGTCTGCTCCACAACCATCGGCACTAAACTCATCAATTCATTCATTCCGTCAGTACTCCTTTACACAATACGTAACTAGTATACTCGCCTTTGCGGAGAATATTATTCCTCCGTCTTTTCAACCGCCTTTTTTGTGGTCTTCTTAGCCGCAGCCTTCTTCTCCTTCTTAACGGTGACCTTGGCGTTGGCTACCACAAACTTCAACGCTTTATCCACAGCAATATCCTGCGTCATCTGCTCGGCAGGCAGGAACGCCTTGACCTGATCCAACTCAATGCCATACTGCTCGGATACACGCTTATACTCAGCCTCTAACTCATCCTCGCCCACTACGACGCTCTCCGCCTTGACGATCTCTTCCAGTGCCAAGCGAGCACGTACCGTCTTGTCAGCACGCTCCTTGAAAGAGGCACGAAAATCTTCCATCTTCATACCGGTATACTTCAGATAAGTCTGCACGTCCAGACCCTGCTGACGCATATTCTGATCGTATTCGTTGATCATGGTATCGATCTGCTGCTCAACCATGGCATCGGGCACGTCAGCGGTCATGCCTTCTACGATCTTCTCCATAATGGCCTGCTCAACAGCACGATCCGCCTGAGCCTCCATGTACTCGGTCATCTTGGCCTTCAAGTCTGCCTTGTACTCGGCCAGCGTGTCAAACTCGCTGACATCCTTGGCAAACTCATCGTCAAGTTCCGGTAACTCCTCAAACTTGATCTCATGGATCACACACTTAAACTCAGCAGCCTTGCCGGCCAGCGACTTCTCATGATACTCCTCCGGGAAGGTCACGCTGACAACAACGTCCTCATCAATGTTCTTGCCGACCAACTGCTCCTCAAAGCCGGGAATGAAAGACCCCGAACCCAGCGTCAAGCTGTGATTCTCTGCCTTGCCGCCGTCAAACGCCACGCCGTCAACCGAACCGTCAAAATCCAACACAACGGTGTCACCCATCTGCGCGGCACGGTCGGTAACGTCAACGGTGCGGGCATGAGCCTTCTGCACGTGCTCCAACTCGCGATCCACCTGCGCATCCTCAACCTTAACGGCTGCCTTCTCTGCCTCAACGCCCTTATACTCACCCAGGGTAACCTCCGGACGCACCGGAACCTTGGCAATGAGAACATAGCCCTTATCATCTACGCTCTTGATATCAATCTCGCCGGGTGCCACAACGTCAAGCCCGGCCTCTTCAACTGCCTTATCATAGGCTTCGCCGTAGGTCTTGTTGATGGCCTTTTCATAGAACATGCCCTTGCCATACATCTTCTCAATGATGTTGCGGGGCGCTTTACCTTTGCGGAAGCCCTTAATGGCAATGTTGGGCGCCGCTTCGGCATAGGCTTCGTCTACGGCGTTGGTAAACACCTTGCCGGTGACGGCTATTTCAAGCTCGACAACACTTTTTTCGAGTTTCTTAACACTGTTGATCTTCATTGATGATTTCCTCCGAAATTTTCTTTAATCAATTAGTCATTCTAACATAGTACGACCGCAAATTCAATATCAAATTATGAATTATTCCTCTAAAAAGTCCTTCAGCCGCTTGCTGCGCGACGGATGCCGCAGTTTGCGTAAAGCCTTGGCTTCAATCTGACGGATACGCTCACGTGTCACGTTAAAATCACGCCCCACCTCTTCCAGCGTGCGCATCCGACCATCCTCCAAGCCAAACCGCATCTTCAAGACACGCGCCTCACGATCGGTCAGAGTCTTGAGCACGTCTTCCAACTCCTCTTTGAGCATAACCTGCGAAGCAGCATCCGACGGCGCCGTAATATCCTCATCGGGAATAAAGTCACCTAAATGACTGTCTTCCTCTTCGCCGATCGGTGTTTCCAGAGGAATGGGCTCCTGCGCAATTTTGAGCACCTCGCGGATCTTTTCCACACTCATACCCATCTCCTGCGCCACCTCTTCGGGCTTAGGCTGACGCCCTAACTCCTGCAACAACTGCCGCTCCACACGCATGACCTTGTTAATGGTCTCTACCATGTGCACCGGTATGCGAATGGTACGCGCCTGATCGGCAATGGCGCGGGTAATGGCCTGACGAATCCACCAGGTTGCATAGGTCGAGAACTTGTAGCCTTTGGAGTAATCAAACTTTTCAACGGCTTTGATCAGACCCATATTCCCCTCTTGGATCAGATCCAAGAACATCATACCGCGTCCGGCATACCGCTTGGCAATGCTGACAACTAAACGAAGGTTGGCCTCGCTGAGTTTAGCTCGCGCCTCTTCATCACCTTCGGCCATACGCTTGGCCAATTCCTGCTCCTCTTCATTGGAAAGCAGGGGCACACGTCCGATCTCTTTGAGATAAATCTTAACCGGATCGTCTACCGAAATACCCTCGTTGGAAAGCACCTCTTCCAAATTGTTGGATTTGAGGATTTCGCTGGCATCCTCTTCCTCATCCACCAATTCTTCGTCGGGAATCTCGTCGAAGGTCTTGTCCACAATCTCGATCTGCATACTCTCGAGCGATTCCATGATCTTTTCAAATTGATCTTGGGTCAGCGCCACCTCGCCAAAGGCCTCGGCAATCTCTTTTTGAGAAAGAACACCCTTTGCGCGTCCCTCCTCAATCAAATTCTTCAAAATCTGCTTCTTGTCCGGTTTTTCACCGTCCGTGCCGTTGGTCACCATTTCTTCATTCGGCATAACGATTACTCCTTTCGTGAATATATTCAATAGTATAGTTCTTTTTATATTCTCTATCGTTATCAGACTTAAATCTTTTATGTCTTTTTTCATATCTTTTATAATTACCATATTTTTTCATGATAGACTTCTCCCAAAAGTTGAACATCAATCTCAACATCCTTATATCCTGAAATTGATTTTTCCAATTTTTGAAATTTCATATAATAGACAAGATTTAGCGGATTATTTAAATATTGATCGTTCTGCAATGAGTTTTGAACTATCAAAAATGCAAAAAGATGGTTTGATTAAAACAGAAAAAAATAAATTTCTCTGTTTTATACAAAATATAATCATATGAATCCATCAGGGTTCTGAATAGTTACAAACATTTTATG
>CALBKB010000051.1 GCA_937892635.1 uncultured Clostridia bacterium | reverse complement strand
CACCACAGCTGGGGTCTTGTAGGCTACAAGATCTCCCTGTTCAACCGTTTCTTCAACATGATGGGCTACACCCGCATCATGGACAACCCCGACTCCTGGGAAGGCTTCCACTGGGGCGCACCCCATACATACGGTTACTACTGGCGTCTTGGCGGTCCCGAACCCTTCGATATGCTGGAAGAGGCTATGCAGAATGTTGAGACCATGATCATGTGGTCCACCGACCCCGACACCACCCGCGGCGGCTACTCCGCTCAGGAATCCGCTCTCTGGCGCTGGTGGATGAAGGAGATGGGCATCCAGTTCATCTATGTTGATCCCTTCAACAACTTCTCCTCTGTCAAGCACGCCGACAAGTGGATCGGCCCCCGCATGGGCACCGACTCCGCCATCCTCGAGGCTATTGCCTATGTTTGGATCACCGAAGGCACCTATGACAAGGAATACATAGCAAAGCACGGCCACCGCTTCGACGAGTGGGCACAGCACATCCTGGGCCTCGGCGTTGACGGCGTTGCCAAGACCCCCAAGTGGGCAGAAGAGATCTCCGGCATCAAGGCTGCTGACATCAAGGCCGATTCCGATGTTGAGATCCTCAATCCCGATATGCACATCGCGACTTTGGGCAAAGAAGGTAAGCTCTTCATGAGCATTACCCTCGGCAAAGGCCGTGGCTATGCGTTGGCTGACAAGAATAAGCAGCTGACCGGTGGCATTATCGGCGAAATTCCCATCGACTCGATTTATACTCCTGTGCTTAAATGCAATTACTCGGTATCGCCTATGCGTGTAGGCCAGATCACCGACTTTGATCGCCTGACACTGGAAGTTTGGACCAACGGTGTTATCTCGGCCAAAACGGCTGTATCGTTGGGTGCCAAGATCATGAGCGATCACCTGAGCCTCTTTATCGACTTGTCCGAATCGGGACAGGCCGCTGATGAGGTTTGGAGAGCCGATCAGACTACCGATAAGAGTAAGGTTCTTGAAATGACCATTGAAGAGCTCGACCTTTCGGTCCGCTCCTTCAACTGCCTCAAGCGTGCCGGTATCAATACGGTCGAGGATCTGGTCAACAAGACCCAGGAAGATATGATTAAGGTTCGTAACCTTGGTAAGAAGTCGTTGGAAGAGGTTATTGCGAAGCTCAAATTCCTCGGCTTGGCTTTGAAAGACGAAGAAGAATAAGTGTTTGGCCATAGGCCCAACAAGGCATTATTAGAAGGAGGTAGAGGGTTATGCCCGGAACCAGAAAGTTAGGCAGACCTACCGATCAGAGAATGGCTATGCTTCGCGGCATGGTAACCTATCTGCTCGAAAAGGGCCGCATCGAGACCACTCTCACGCGTGCCAAAGAGGTATCTGCTCTTACCGATAAAATGATCACCTTAGGCAAGAAGGGTGACCTGGCTGCTTATCGTCAGGCGCTCTCCTTCATCACCAAAGAGGATGTGGCTCATGATCTGTTCACCATCCTCGCTCCCAAGATGGCAAAGCGTAACGGCGGTTACACCCGCATTTACAAACTCGGTCCCCGTCGCGGTGACGGTGCCGAAATGGCCATCATCGAGCTGGTAACAGTTCGTGAGGAGATGGAAGCCGCTGAAAAGAAGAAGAAAGCAGCTGCCAAGCGCGCCGCTGCCAAAAAGGCTCCTAAGAAGGTAGAAGCTCCCGTTTCGGTCGAAGAGGCCGACAAGGCTGCTGCCGAGGAGATCAAGGCTGAGGTTTCCGAAGAGGTCAAAAAGGCTACGGCTAAGAAGACCGCTGAGAAGACTGAAGTAGCTACCGAAGAAGCGGCTGAATAAGTTTTCAGCAAAAGAGGCATCGAAACCGATGCCTCTTTTTCTTATATAAAATCCAAAAAAACCCGAAAAAGCATTGCAAAAATGCCCATTTCGTATTATCATAAACATAGTATATTTTTATCTTTCACAGGAGGATAATGGGATGTTACGCACAGAAATGACCGGAAAAGTTGCAGTCGTCACTGCCGGTGCCGGTGTCATCGGCGAGGAGATCTGCAAGACCTTTGCTGCTTCGGGGGCGGCTGTCGCCGTTTGCGATAAGGACGGTGTCGCTGCTGATAAAGTTGCCCAGCTTATCGCCGCTGCCGGCGGTACGGCCAAGGGCTATGCGCTCGATATTCGCAAGGTAAATACTTTTGGTGATGTTGTGGCCAAGATCGCGGCCGACTTCGGCGGTATTGATATTCTCGTTAATAACGAGAACGAAGAGGTTGCTCCCGAGGATCGCAAACCCTTGCATGAATTCGACATGGAGATGTATGACGATATCGTCAATGCCGGTATTAACGGCATCTACTATTTCTCCAAAGCCTGTGCCGGCCAGATGGAAAAGCGCGGCAAAGGCGCTATTGTTAACGTAATTTCGGTTCGCGGCGTTATTGCCGTGGCCAATCAGAGCCCGATCGTGGCGGTGGCCGCCGCCCAGGTTGGTTATACCCGCATGTGGGGCGTTGAGATGAAGAATTATAACATCCGTGTCAACGCTGTGGCTGCCGGTCTTTCCCGCAACGAGAAGAATGCCGATACGCTTGACAATGTCGAAGGCAAACTCTCGCACGTTGCCGTTAAGCGTCTGTGCCAGCCGTCCGACGTGGCCAATGCCGCCTTGTTCCTTGCCAGCGATGACGCTGCCTACATCACCGGTGCGGTATTGCCGGTCGATGGCGGTCTGTCTGCCGGTTACGTCAGAAGCTTCTAAGGAGGGTATAACGATGAGAATTGATTGTGATAGAGTGAACGACCCCATCGAGAAAATCTATGAGGGTGTCTATGGTTATAAAAAACCGTACCAGCCGATGAAGGCCGACTTGAAAGACCGCGTAGCCGTCATTACCGGAGCCTCGGGCATGATCGGTGGCGCTACGGCTGATCTGTATGCCAAGTCGGGCGCCAAGATTGCCATTCTTGATATCAAGGACGAAGCCGGTGAAGCCCGCGCCAAACGCATCCGCGAAGAAGAGGGCGTTGAGGCTAAATATTATCACTGCAACATGGCCAGCCGCGAGGAGATCACGGCGGTTATCCAAGAGGTGTATAAAGATTTCGGCAGAATTGATATTCTCTTCTGCAACGCCGGCGTCAATATGGGCAACCGTCAACCCCTGCCCGAATTCGATGATGAGCGATTTGAAATGAATAATGTCATTAACCTGCACAATGGCACTGTTTGGCTGTGCAAGCAGGTCATTCCCCAGATGATCGAGCAGGGAAGCGGTAATATTCTGCTGACCTCTTCGGTTTGCGGTGTCACCGGTCTGCGTTTGCAGTGCGGCTTTGTCGGCAGTAAATTCGCTATGGCTGCTTTGACCAAGTCGATGGCGTTGGAATACGCTCGTTATGGCATCCGAGTCAACTGTCTGGCTCCGGGCAGCCTGCCCACGCCGACTTCGCGTCTGAACCATCTATGGGAGACGGTTACCTTTGAGGATTATGATTCCAACTTTGAAAACCCCGCCAGCCTGGTCTATGACATCGCCGCCCGTCGTCCTGCTTATCCCACCGACATGGCCGGTTTGATGCTCTATTTGGCTTCCGACGACGCTGCCTATACCACCGGACAGGTCATCTGTGTTGACGGTGGCTGGACCGCCGGTTTTTCGGGCGATTATTAATAAGAAGGAGAGAACATTATGGCAACATTTGCACAAAAGGTGGCCGCTCACCGCGTAGGTAAAGGCGAATTGGCCGTATTCTACGTGGGTCAGGCCGGATATCTGATTAAGACCCATGACGGCAAGCTCATTGGCCTGGATATGTATCTGACCGACTGTGTCGAGCGTCTTTGTAATTTTCGCCGAATCAGCGCCAAGATTCTCGCTCCTGATGAGCTGACCTTTGATTACGTATTGGTATCGCATAATCACCCCGACCATTTTGATGTAGATGCTTTGCCGATCATCATGGCCGACCCGAACACGAAAATGATCACCAGCGTCTGCGGCAAAGAGGCGGCCGACCGTGCCGGCATTAAAAAGAACGTCTTTGCCCTTAAACGCGGCGAAGATATCGAACTGGATGATCTGAAGATTCGCGCTGTCTTTTGCGATCATGGCAAGTTGGCGCCTAACGCGCTGGGCTTTATTATTGAGATCGACGGCTTTAAACTCTATTATGCCGGCGATACCTGTTACAGTCCTGACGAGGTGGCAGGCTTTAAGCGTGAGAAGTTCGATTTGATGATGGCGCCCATCAACGGTGCGTTTGGTAACCTCAATGAGGAGGAATGTGCCAAGTACGCAGGATTGATTGAACCGGAAATGACGCTGCCCTGCCATTTCTGGACCTTCGTTGAGCATGGCGGCGATTCTGCCCACTTCGGTGGAGATGCCGGTTGCCACGACAACCCCGCGTGCACGACCTGCGGTCACAAG
>CALBKB010000050.1 GCA_937892635.1 uncultured Clostridia bacterium | reverse complement strand
GGGAAGTATTGTTTGTCGAGTTGAAGTTACCGGCATATGCTAAGACCAAGACCGGATTTTCGACGAGTGCTGAGGTTTTGGAGCGTTTGCGAGGGCATCATGAGATCATTGATGCGGTGCTTGAATATCGGCGATTGTCTAAGCTTAACTCCACGTATGTGCAGGGATTTGTAGATTTGATTGATCAGACGGGGCGCATTCACTCGGTTTTTCATCAGACGATTACGCAAACGGGGCGCATTTCATCATCGGAGCCGAATCTGCAAAATATTCCCGTGCGTCAGCCGTTGGGACGACAGTTGCGTAAATTGTTTGTAACCAGACCGGGGTATCAGTTGATAGATGCCGACTATTCGCAAATTGAATTGAGGGTTTTGGCTTATATTTCGCAGGATGAGAAGATGCTTTCGGCTTTTCGGTCGGGGGATGATATACACGCACAGACGGCTTCTGAAGTGTTTCATGTGCCGATGGAATTGGTTACTCCCGAATTGCGTTCGCAAGCGAAGGCGGTTAATTTTGGGATAGTATACGGTATTTCCGACTTTTCCTTGGCGGCCGATATTAAGGTGTCCAGAAAAGAAGCCAAGCAGTATATTGACAACTATTTTGAGACATATCGAGGCATTAAAGAGTATTTGGATAAAACGGTGTTGGATGCCAAAGCGAAAGGTTACGTGACGACCTTGTTTGGGCGCCGTCGGTATATTCCTGAGTTGTCGGTCAGTAATCACAACGTACGTGCGTTCGGGGAACGTGTGGCCATGAATACGCCCATCCAGGGCAGTGCAGCGGATTTATTGAAAATCGCGATGGTGGCCGTGCATCGGCGGTTGCGGCAAGAAAACATGAAAACGCATATTATTTTGCAGGTGCATGACGAGCTGATTCTGGAAAGTCCGGATGATGAAGTGGAGCGCGCCAAAGCCATTCTGATTGAAGAGATGGAGAATGCGGGGAATAGGAGCATTCCTCTGAAGGTTGACATTGGCGTGGGACAAAATTGGTATCAAGCGAAAGGATAAGAAGATGAAACGAGTATTGTTTGTATGTACGGGTAACACCTGTCGCAGTCCGATGGCGCAGGGGTTGATGAATCAATATGCGCATAAAATGGGGTTGGATATTCAGGCAACCAGTGCCGGCATCGCGGTTAACGAGGGTATGCTTATCTCGGCCAATGCGATGGATGCTATGAACGAGGAAGGAATTGATATGTCCTATCATCGGGCAAGGCAGTTAACGGCCAATGATATCAGTAACGCGAATGCGATCTTTTGCATGACGGATGCCCATGTAGCGACGGTGGCGGCTATTTATCCGCAGGCTATGGATAAGTTGTACGTGCTTGGTCGGGGCATCGGCGATCCGTTTGGTGGCGATTTGGACATGTATTGTTTGTGCCGTGACCAAATAAAAGCGGAATTGCCCGGCGTTGCTCAGGTGCTGGGAAATTGCTGATGCCGCAGGTTATGAGTGCATTGGCCCAGGATACGGCACAGGTGGCACAATTAGAAGAGCAATTATTTTCCGATCCAATGAGCGAGGACGTGTTGCTTCAATGCTTGGATAGGGATATTTTTGTTGTTTTGAAGAATGGCCGCCGGGTATTTGGGTACATGTTGGCACAATGTGTACTGGATGAAATGGAAATTTTGCGCATAGCGGTTGATCCTGCCTATCGGCGACGGGGATATGCCCGTCGCTTGCTGTCGCATTTACGGGAGATGGCGAAAGATCAAGGGGTTACCTGTTGTTTTCTTGAAGTAAGAGAGAGTAATTTGGCGGCTCGCAACCTTTATCAGGGCTTTGGTTTTGAAATGTGTGGGAGACGCAAAGGTTTTTATCGGCAACCGGATGAAGATGCGATTATGATGAAGGTGCAATGGGGTGTAGAATAAGATGAAGATACTGGCCATTGAAAGTTCTTGTGATGAAACGGCGGCGGCTGTTGTTGAAGATGGTCGACGCGTTTTATCGAATGCAGTTTATACGCAGATTGATATACATAAGCTTTACGGTGGTGTGGTGCCGGAGATTGCTTCGCGAAAGCATGTTGAAAAAATTACAGCAGTGACAACGGCTGCCTTGGAAGAGGCACAAATTGAGGCGAAAGATATTGATGCTGTTGCAGTAACCTATGCGCCCGGTCTGATCGGCGCTTTGTTGACGGGTGTTGGTTTTGCTAAAGCTTATGCCTATGGATTGAAGGTGCCGTTAATTCCTGTGCATCATTTGCGCGGGCATGTGGCTGCCAATTATTTGACCAATCCGGATCTAAAACCACCTTTTTTGGCGCTCATTGTTTCCGGTGGGCATAGCCATATTGTTCGCGTCAAGGACTATACCGATTATGAAATACTCGGAAGGACACACGATGATGCGGCAGGAGAGGCATTCGATAAGGTGGCGCGTATTTTG
>CALBKB010000049.1 GCA_937892635.1 uncultured Clostridia bacterium | reverse complement strand
ACGCCGTAATTAACCTCATGGGCTCGCTGGGTGGCTTGTTTACCTTGGCGTGCACTATGGTTTTGATTCAGACTCGTGCCGACGGCAGTGAGAATTACACCTGGCTATTCCTTGCCGTAGCGGCTATCATGGTTATTTCGGTCTTTATTATGGTTGTGACCGTCAATGAAAAGAAGCTCAAACAGGAAATGTTGGACATCCATTACGGCGTCGATCCTGCGCAGGAAGAGCAGCAACCGACCGAGCAAGGGAAAAAAGAAAAACTGCCCCGTGACGTACGGCGCAGTCTGATCCTCATTCTTATGTCGGTAGCGCTGTGGTATTTTGCCTATAACGCCATCACCACCGCCTTTACCCGCTATGCGCAGAACGTTTGGGGTATGGGTACCGGCTCGGCTTCTATTTGCTTGACGGTGGCAATGGGTGCGGCGCTGATCGGTTTTATACCCATCGGCCATCTCTCGGCAAGACTCGGGCGCAAGCGCACCATTTTGATCGGTGTTGCCATGCTGACCGTGGCGTTGGGGGTTGCCGCTGTGTTTGCCCGCACGTTCAGTCTGTGGTTCTATCCGCTCTTTGCCTTGGTGGGGCTGGGCTGGGCGGCCATCAACGTCAACTCCTTCCCGATGGTCGTTGAGATCAGTAAATCGGGCGATATCGGTAAATACACCGGCTATTATTATACCTTCTCTATGGCGGCGCAGATTTTGACGCCCGTCGTTTCGGGTGCCATCATTGAAGCGGTGGAAAAGGCGACCGGCAGCGTGGTGGCCGGATACAGCACCTTGTTCCCCTATGCCTTTATCTTCTCGGCGCTGGCCTTTGTGACCATGTGCTTTGTCCGTCACGGCGATGCCAAGCCGGCCGTGAAATCCAATCTTGAAATGCTGGCAGGAGGGGATGACTGATGCCTTGGTATGCCATTGTTTTATTGGTGTTGGCAGGGCTGTTCGTGTTGGTGTTTGGCCTGTTTGCCTTTGCCATTAAACCCAATCGCCGCCGCGATGCCTCGGCCTTTGTGGGCAAGTTTTTTGCCCATCGCGGTCTGCATGACGGCACGCCCGAGGCACCCGAAAATTCCATGGCCGCCTTTGCCCGTGCCAAAGAGGCGGGGTACGGCGTGGAATTTGACGTGCAATACACGCTGGACAAGCAGGCCGTTGTCTTTCACGATGAGACGCTCAAGCGTGTTTGCGGCGTGGATAAAAAGGTGCGTGAACTGACGCTGGAGCAGTTACAGCAGTATCGCTTATTGGGCGGCGAGCAACGGATCCCGACACTGCGGCAGGTGCTCGAATTTTTGGAAGACGTGCCTGTTTGCTGCGAAATCAAGTATTACGGCAATTTGAGCAACGCTCCCTTATGCGCCGACGTCGTGGCGTTATTGGAAGAGTACCGGGGCGATGCTTGCGTGGAATCGTTTAGCCCCTTTATCATACGCTGGTTTCGCAAAAACGACCCCGACCGCATTCGCGGCCAGTTGGCCTCGAATTTGGAATTTGAGAATTTACCCATGTTGATTCATATTGCGGTAGGGCAGTTGATCGTCAATCTCTTGTCTCGTCCCGATTTCGTATCCTATCACTACGCCAACCGCACACTGGGGTTGCGGCTGTGCCGAAGGTTGTTCAAGCCGGTGATGTTTGGCTGGACCTATCGCGATAACGATGCCATTCGTGACAGTGCCGACGAGGGGTATCAATCCTTTATCTTTGAGAATTGCAATCCTGAACAAACCGTGATTGCCCCATAAAAAAATCCGGAGCCGAAGCTCCGGATTTTTTGTTATTTATTTTTGATGCGTTTGCGTATTGACGGCAGCAAAGCAAAGGCGAGCAGGGCGCCCAGTGCGGCGGCCAGCCATTGAGCGTTGACCGATTCGGCCATGAGCATATCCTTACCGGCGGCATAGCCGGCCTCATCGTAGACGTTTTCAAACATCATGACGACCTTAATGAGTTTATCGCTGCCGTAGACCAGACCGACCATGACCCAGCGCACCAGGAAATTGACGATACCGCCGCCGAGGTAGCCGAGCAGGCGGATATTTTTCTTGTCGCTTTTGCGCTGTACGGTAATGGCAACCAGCAACATAAAGCAACCGGCCATGACTTCGGGGATCATCAGCAGGGGCGAGGTCATATCCATGATCAGAAAGCGCATGACGGGGAAGAGGAAGGCCAGTACGCAACCGCCGTAGAGTCTTCCGTTCATGCCCAGAGCGATCAGCAACAAAGCATCCAGCACCACGGCAGCCAAGAAGGCATCGATGCGCACACCGATCACGGTGAGATCGGGGATGAGGGCACAGATGACAAGCAGCACGGCGGCTATAGCAGCCACGACCGAAAGGCGTAACGCACGTTTCATCCAGGGTTTCATGATGTTCACTCCAATTCTCGTTGTTCGTCTAAACTCTTTTCAAAGGCGCCCAGAAAACGGTCGCAAAAGATCTCGGCTTCGGGGCAGTTCATGCTTTCTAATTTACGCAGAGTGGCTTTGCGCGCGCCTTCAAATTCAAGGTTGCCGCTTTTGAGTTCTTCGATGCACTTGATATAGGCATCCAACACATCGGCCGCTTTGACCAGGCGTTCGGTCTGTTCATCCCGACAATAGAGCAGATCGGCGTAAACCTCCTGCATCGGATCGGGCAACATGGAAAGGAGGGTATCCTTGGCATCGTTTTCGGCCTCGCGTACGGCGGCGCGCAGGGTGGGGGAGAAATACTTGACGGGGGTGGGCATATCGCCGGTGATGATCTCTTCGGCATCGTGATACAGAGCAACTGCCGCCAAATGCTCGGGATCGGCGTTGCCGCCCAGATAGACGTTATTGATCACACCCAGCGCATGTGCCAGCATGGCCACCGAATGGGAATGTTCCTTGATGTTTTCGGTGGAGGTGTTTTTCATCAAGCCCCAGCGGTTGATATATTTCATTCTCGATACAAAAGCGAAAAACTGATCTTTCATAGCCATCCTCCGTTTTTTCTATTATATGCCAAGCCGAGAGATATTTCAAGTATTACCGAGTTTTTTGCGAAAAATTGACCGCTATTCTTGATTTTATTGTAAATATAAGATAATATATAAGATAGCGTAAAAGAACGCGGAGGAATTATTCATGGCTAAAGAATTAAGTAAAACCTATGACCCCTCGCAAATCGAGGACAAACGATATGGTCAGTGGGTCGAGCGCGGCTATTTCACCGCCAAGGCCGATCCCGATAAGAAGCCCTTCACCATTGTCATCCCGCCGCCCAACGTAACCGGACAGTTGCACATGGGTCATGCATTGGATGAGACGACGCAGGATATCCTAATTCGCTATAAGCGCATGCAGGGCTTCAGCGCTCTGTGGCTGCCCGGCACCGACCATGCCGGTATCGCTACCCAGATCAAGGTGGAAGAAAATCTTCGCAAGGAAGAGGGACTGACCCGTCATGACTTGGGCCGTGAGGAGTTTTTAAAGCGCACCTGGGCTTGGAAAGAGCAGTACGGCAACCGCATCATCAACCAGTTAAAGAAACTGGGCAGTTCCTGCGACTGGTCGCGCGAGCGCTTTACCATGGATGAAGGGTTCTCCCGAGCTGTGAAAAAGACCTTTGTGGACCTGTATAACAAGGGCTTGATTTATAAGGGCAACCGCATCACCAACTGGTGCCCGCATTGTGTGACGGCGCTGTCGGATGCCGAGGTCGAGTATAAGGACAGCCCGGGCAATTTCTGGCATATTCGCTATCCGGTCAAGGGTACCGATGAGTTTTTGACGGTAGCCACCACCCGTCCCGAGACCATGCTGGGGGATACGGCGATCGCCGTGCACCCCGAGGATGAACGCTATGCGCACTTGGTGGGCAAAACGGTGGTATTGCCGCTGGTCGGTCGCGAGATTCCCGTTGTGGCCGATGAGTATGTCGAGCGTGAGTTCGGTACGGGTGCGGTCAAGATTACGCCTTGCCACGATCCTAACGACTTTGAGGTGGGCAAGCGTCATGAGCTTGAAGAGATCAAGATTCTCGACGATCATGCCTGTGTCATCAACGGCGGTAAGTATAACGGTCTCTCCCGTGAAGAAGCCAGAAAGCAGATCGTGGCCGATCTTGAGGCGGGCGGTTATCTGATCAAGGTTGAGCCGATTCAGCATAACGTCGGGCATTGCTATCGCTGCGGTACGGCGGTTGAGCCGCTGGCGAGCGAGCAGTGGTTTGTTAAGATGGCGCCGCTGGCCGGTCCGGCCATGGACGTGGTCAAGGACGGGACCATCAAGTTTGTGCCCAACCGTTTTTCTAAGATTTATCTTAACTGGATGGAGAATATCCATGACTGGTGCATTTCCCGTCAGCTGTGGTGGGGACACCGCGTGCCGGCCTACACCTGTGCCGCCTGCGGCGAAATGATCGTAGCGGAAGAAGAGGTCACGGTATGTCCCGTGTGCGGTTGCGATCATATGACGCAGGACCCCGACGTGTTGGACACCTGGTTCTCCTCGGCCTTGTGGCCGTTTGGTACGCTGGGGTGGCCGGACAAGACGGAGGATCTGGATTATTTCTATCCGACCAGCACGCTGGTTACGGCCTATGATATCATTTTCTTCTGGGTAGCGCGTATGATTTTCTCGGGCGTGGAGCATACCAAGCAGGCGCCCTTTGATACCGTCTTCATTCACGGTTTGGTGCGTGATGCGCAGGGGCGTAAGATGAGCAAGAGCTTGGGCAACGGTATTGATCCGTTGGAGATCATTGATCAGTACGGCGCCGATGCGCTGCGCTTTGCCTTGATCACCGGCAATTCGCCGGGCAATGATATGCGTTTCTCGGTCGAGAAGATTGAGTCGGCGCGTAACTTTGCCAACAAGATGTGGAATGCCGCCCGTTTTGCCTTGATGAATCTGACCATTGAGGAGCCGGGTTTGCCCGAGCATCCGACCAATGACGATAAGTGGATCCTTTCCAAGTACAACGATACCGTCAAGGCCGTCACCGAAAATCTCGATAAGTACGAGTTGGGAACGGCGTTGGCCAATCTGTACGAATTCCTGTGGGATTATCTGTGTGACTGGTATATTGAGCTGGTCAAGCCGCGTCTGTTTGAGTCCAATCCCGATCCGGCCGATCGCTTGGATGCGCAGAAGACGCTGGTGCACGTGTTGTCGGGAATCTTGCAGTTGCTGCATCCCTTCATGCCCTTTATTACCGAGGAGATCTGGCAGAGTCTGCCGCATGAGGGTGAGTCGATCATGATTTCGCAGTGGCCCAAGTATGACCCGTCGCTTTCTTTTAAGAAGGAGCAGGATGATACCGATCGCGTGATCGCGCTCATTCGCGCCATTCGCAACCGTCGCGCCGAGATGAACGTGCCGCCCTCCAAGAAGGCGACCGTGTACATTCAGACCGATTACCCCGACGCTTTTAGCGGGAGTGAGGTATCCTTTATGCGCCTGGCTTCGGCCGATCGCGTGGTGATCGGTGATATCGAGGGTGACGGCGTGATGGTGGTTACCGATTCGGCCAAGGCCATGATCCCGCTCGATCAGTTGATTGATCGGGAGAAGGAGCTGGCCAGACTCCATAAAGAGAAGGAAAAGATTCAAAAAGAGATCAATATGGCGCAAGGCAAGCTGGGCAACGCCGGATTTGTGGCCAAAGCCCCTGCCGAATTGGTGGAAAAGGAAAAGGAGAAGCTGGCCCGTTTCCAAGAAGCCTTGACCAATCTGGAAGAATCGATTGCCAAATTGATGTGAGAAAGGAGCGGCAGAATGACCGACGCACAACAGTATATCCATTCGCGCACCCATCTGGGCTCGCGCTTGGGACTCGGGCGTATCTCTCTGCTGCTGGAACGGTTGGGGGATCCCCACAAAAAATTGAAATGTGTCCATGTGGCCGGTACTAACGGCAAGGGATCGACCACTACCTTTATCGCTAATGTTCTCACCGCTGCCGGGTATCGTACCGGTCGCTATATTTCGCCTTACGTGCTGGAATTTAACGAGCGTATTTCGATCGACGGGGTGAATATTTCCGATGACGAACTGCAACAGGTCATTGATGAGATACGTCCCGTGGTTGATGCGATGGAGGAGGATGTTACCGAGTTTGAGCTGATCACCGCCGCCGCCTTTTGCTACTACGTTAAGAAGGAATGTGACGTGGTGGTGCTGGAGGTGGGGTTGGGCGGACGGTTTGACGCTACCAACGTCATTCCCGCCCCCTTGTGCAGCGTACTGACCAAGATATCCTACGACCACATGCAATATCTGGGCAACACCCTGCCTGAGATCGCGTTTGAAAAGTGCGGCATCATCAAAGAGGGCAGTGCCGTTATCAGCTATCCCTTCCAGTTTGACGGTGCGGCCGAGGTGATCGAAAAGATCTGCAAGGACAAAAAGGTGCCCTTATATCTGCCCAATCTCGAACATCTGCAAATTATTAAAAGCGATATCGACGGTTCGCTCATTGATTATCACGGGCGCACCATGACGGTGCCTCTGGCGGGGCGGCATCAAATCTACAATGCCGTTACGGCCATGGCAGCACTGGAATATTTGGCCACCGAGCGGGATTTTACCATATCCCTGACCCATATCGCCAAGGGGTTGAAAAACACCTTTTTCCCCGCACGATTAGAGATTTTGCGGCGGG
>CALBKB010000048.1 GCA_937892635.1 uncultured Clostridia bacterium | reverse complement strand
ACAGGCTATGGTAGTCGGCATGGCAGCGTTGCAGACGGGCCGGGTCGGTGTTCCAGGCGTAGCCCGACAGGACGGTGCCGACGGGCAGGCGGTATTGGTGACCCAGCGCCACGAAATGGGGATGGGCGTCGAGATAGGTGCGTGTCTGACCCAGCACCTCGACGGGCAGGATTTGGTCGCCCTTGCGCGAGTCGCCGAAGACGAAGCGGTCGGCGCAGACGATATCGCCCACCCGAAGCCAAGGGGTGTGAGCGCCTGCCGTGCCCTGGCTGAGGACGGCGCAGGGGTCGAGCCGGTCGAGGGCGGCCGAGAGGGCGATGGCGGTGTTGGTCAAGCCCATGCCGGTATGCAAAACGGCAAGGGGAAAGCCCCCGACCGTGCCTTGCACCAGCAGGCGGCGGGCGAGGGTGGAGCGTTCGGGCAGGACCGACTCATAACGGTTCATTTCGGCGCGCATGGGCGCCAGAATCAATAACGGTTTCATACCCTTTATTGTACCCCAAAAAGGGGATTTCGTCAACTTGACGCGGGCAAGAGATTCTGTTATAATAGAGATACTTTGTTAAAGGAGTATGAACACATGGTTATTATCAGTGCCGACAAAACCTGCGATCTGCCGCAGGAGAAGATCGACCAATACAACATTCCGACCATGCCCTACCATATCAATCTGGAGGACAAGGAATATATTGACAGCGTGGACATTACCCCCGACGATCTGTACGCGGCCTATTGGGAGCGCAAGGCGTTGCCCAAGACCAGCGCGATCAGCGTGGGTGAGTATATCGACTATTTCACGCCGATGGTGGAAGCCGGCAACACGGTGGTGCATTTGACTCTTGGCTCGGCGCTCTCCTCCTCCTACAACAACTGCCGCATGGCGGCCGAGGAGTTTGAGGGCAAGGTGTTTGTGCTTGACGCCTGCAACCTGTCCACCGGCATCGGCCTTTTGGTGCTCAAGGCTTGCGAGATGCGCGAGCAGGGCATGGAGGCTGCCGAAATTGCACAGGCGGTGGGGAATCTGATTCCCAAATCGCACGCCTCCTTCGTGTTGGACACGCTGGAATTTATGGCGGCGGGCGGTCGCTGCTCAGCGGTGGCGGCCTTTGGCGCCAATCTGCTCAAGCTCAAGCCTTCGATCAAGGTGCATAACGATGAAAACGGCGCCATGAAGGTGGATAAAAAATACCGCGGCGAATTGAGCAAGGTGCTCGTTTCCTACGTGAAGGATCAGATGGCGCTCTATCCCGATATCGACACGTCGCGCATCTTTATCACCCATTCGGGCATTGACGAGAAGATGGTCGAGATCGTGCGTCAGGCGCTGTGCGAGCATCACGAGTTTGGCGAGATCCTC
>CALBKB010000047.1 GCA_937892635.1 uncultured Clostridia bacterium | reverse complement strand
TCATCGCCTTCGCAGGAAGCAATCACAGCCTCAACCGCAGGAATGGCCTGCAACAGAGCCACACCGCCACCGGGCACAATGCCTTCCTCAACCGCTGCACGGGTAGCCGCCAAAGCGTCTTCAATGCGCAGTTTCTTTTCCTTCATTTCGGTCTCGGTAGCGGCACCTACCTTAATAACGGCAACACCGCCCGAAAGCTTAGCCAAACGCTCTTGAAGCTTCTCTTTGTCAAACTCAGAGGTCGTATTGTCAATGGCCACCTTGATCTGTGCCACACGATCGGCAATCGCCTGAGAATCACCGGCACCGTCAACAATGATGGTGTTCTCCTTGCCAACCTTGACCTGACGGGCACGACCCAGCATATCAACCGTGGCCGACTTCAATTCATAGCCGAGTTCCTCACTCACAACCGCACCACCGGTCAGAATCGCTATGTCTTGCAGCATCTCTTTTCTGCGATCACCAAAGCCGGGTGCCTTAACAGCCACACAGGTAAAGGTGCCGCGCAGCTTGTTTACGATGAGGGTGGCCAGTGCTTCGCCTTCAATATCTTCGGCAATGATAACCAGCTTACGACCCATCTGCACCACCTGCTCGAGCAAAGGCAGAATTTCCTGAATGTTAGAGATCTTCTTATCGGTGATCAGAAGAAGCGCATCGTCAATGATGGCTTCCATCTTCTCCGAATCGGTAGCCATGTAGGGAGAAAGATAGCCGCGATCAAACTGCATACCTTCCACAACCTCACTGTAAGTTTCGGCCGTTTTGCTCTCCTCAACGGTAATAACGCCGTTGGAGGTCACCTTTGCCATCGCCTCGCTGATCAATTCGCCGATATATTCATCGCCGGCCGAAATGGTGGCAACGTGAGCGATATCCTTGTCACCCGATACGGCAACCGAATCCTTTTTAATGGATTCCACGGCAGCATTGACCGCCTTTTGGATACCCTTCTTAACCACCATCGGATTGGCACCACTGGAAATGTTTTTGAGTCCTTCACGAATCATAACCTGAGCCAGCAGCGTAGCCGTCGTCGTACCGTCACCGGCCACGTCATTGGTCTTGGTCGCTACCTCCTTGACCAACTGTGCGCCCATGTTCTCAAAAGCGTCATCCAGTTCGATCTCCTTAGCAATGGTCACGCCATCGTTGGTGATCAGCGGAGCGCCGTATTTCTTGTCCAGCACCACGTTGCGGCCCTTGGGGCCCAGGGTGATCTTAACGGTATCGGCCAGGGCGTTAACGCCTTTTTCCAGTGCACGGCGTGCT
>CALBKB010000046.1 GCA_937892635.1 uncultured Clostridia bacterium | reverse complement strand
CACCGCCGACCCGCACACCGGCCACAGCACCGCCCGCAGCATCAATGCCGGTCAGGGGCGCACAAAAGACAACCTCGCCGCCCAACTGCTCAATGCGCTGACGAATACGCTTTACAATACCGCATAACAAATCGGTTCCGACGTGCGGCTTAGCCTTCCAGAGAATAGACTCCGGTGCGCCAAATTCAACAAATCGCTTTAGAATCCAGCGACACCGCATATCTCCGATACGCGTTCCCAGTTTGCCGTCGGAAAAGGTACCGGCACCGCCTTCGCCGAATTGCACGTTGGTATTGGGGTCCAATTCACCCGTTGCAAAGAATTTTTCCAATGCCTTTTGTCGACTCTCGACGTCGGCGCCCCGTTCGAGCACCAACGGTCGATAGCCGCGCTCAGCCAAGGCCAGCGCACAAAACATGCCCGCCGGTCCAAAGCCAACCACAACCGGGCGCTCATACAGCCGCTCACGCCCCACGGGTACGGGCAGTTCATATTCTTCCTGCCAAACGGCTTGCTCGACCTCACCTCGATGAGGCAGATTAAAGCCTACGGTGTATACAAACAGAGGCACCGCGCGGCGCGCGTCAACCGCACGACGCAGGACGAAGGCCGCCGACACGGGCAATCCCGATCGCCGTGCCGCCGTATCCAGCGCCTCTTGAGCAGGCAACTCGATGGATAATCGAATATCATGAACAATATACATCTTTAACCTCGTAAAACGGCTTCGCCGTCTGGCGAAGCCGTTGTTGTTAATGAATGGTAACGGTAACGGTGTATTTTCCAACCACGCCCACATTTTTTCCATCCGGCACGGTGAAGGTCACCGGCACCGAAACCGAGCCGACCGCATCGGTAAAGGAACTCATATCCACCACGGCACGGATGTCGGATGCCGAAATCGACATAATGTCATCGGACAGGCCGCGCAAGCGCACCGCCAGCGTCTTATCCTGAACCTCAGCCGTCACACCCGCAGGCACGTTCTCGAGTGAAAATTCGCGTAAAGCAAGGCGGCGAATCACACTATCCTCCATGCTCACCGTAATCTCAACCGTTTCCACATCGTCCAGCAGTTTCATGCCGGTGGGAACGGTGAGGGAACGCGTGTAGTGTTCGCGATATTCAATTCGCGAGGTATCCACCGTATCCACTTCGATTTGATTGAGCAGCTCCAACTCCGACACCGGTCCGGCTATGCGCACCGTTGACGGCTTGACGGTATAGTGGAACATGGTGTTGTCGGTACCGCCCGACTTATTAAGCCCCGTCACAACCAACGGCACTTCCTTAATATAATAGACGGGAATGTTAACCGACACACTCGAAAATTCACCCGTCAAGTACTGGCCGTCAACCACATGCCCTGAGGCATCCACGTAAACGACGTTCTGACGTTGGGTCTTAACGGAACTCAGTCCGGTTACATCTACCTCGATCAGATAATTTTCCACTTTGGCCAACAAGCTTGCCGGCCCTTCTACCTTCATCGAACCGGGCGACGCCGTGATCTCACCCAGCCAGTAGCCATCTTTGACCTGACCGTTGGTGACCACCTTGGCCTCCACCTGCTTGCGGTCGAGCTTATCAAAACTCATCTTAATGCTCGACACCGACTGGTTGGATATAAGCAGATTGGTGCCGGGCAAGATTACCGTAATGGGCAGATCATAATCACCCGCCACCGTAACCGAAGACAAATCAACCCGCGCCGAAATCTCATCACGGCTGAGATTGGCCAGGGCCACGCGCGACCCCTCCAATTTCACGTCAACGGTCAAATTCTCCGTCTTGAGAATGGCAAGATTGTTCTGTTGCGGTATGGAACCGTCAAAGGTAACCGTTACGGGAATGCTGGAAAAATCCTTGGTGTCCTGCGGATTGTAAAATCCGTTGACATAGAACCATAAACTAAATGCAATCAGAAAGGACAGAACCATCCAAAAAATCTTGTTATTGAACATCTTGCGAATCTTGGTCATCACTGTCCTCCTTTCTGCGCAACCAGCCGCGCACCTTATCCATCCAAGAACCGCGACTTTCCTCTTCCCGATGGATATGATGATAAATGGCATCGCTCAGACTGATGGCGTCCAGATTGCGGATCAGCACACCGTTATGTGCCGTGCTGATCTTGCCCGTTTCCTCCGACACCACAACAACCAGGCAGTCCGCCACCTCGCTCATGCCGATGGCGGCACGATGACGGGTTCCTAATTCGTGCGACAAAGTAAAGTTCTGAGTCAACGGCAACACACACCCCGCCGCCACCATGCGATCACCGCGCAGAATCAGCGCGCCATCATGCAGGGGCGACTTGGGATAAAAGACATTCATAATCAGTTCGGACGAAATGGCAGCATCAATCACCGTACCGCTTTTGGTGATATCCCCCAAACGAGTCGTACCCTCAATCACGATCAGCGCGCCCGTTTTGGTGTGCGACATATCCATCATGGCATCCACAATCATCTGCGCCTGCTCACGCTTAGCCGCCGCCATCTGCTCACTTTCGGAGGTGAAGATGTTGCTGATCTTGGTCACGTTGCCGCGACCCACACGCTCCAGCAAGGCGCGAAGCTCGGGCTGAAAAATGATGATCAGCGCCAAAATACCAAACTCCAACAAGCTGCTGATGATAAAGGACGTCACATTCATTTTCAACAAATTTGCTAACAGCGTTACGCCAAAGACAAACAGCAACCCCTTGATCAAGGGCGCCGCCTGCGTTTGCCGCAGGAATCTGATGGCCAAATAAATCAGATAGGTGACCAACAAAATGTCCAGCGTGTCCGTCAGAAAATGAAAGGATTTTAAGTTGTCAACAAAAAACGAAAAGAATTCTGCCATCTTCTTCCGCCCTCGCTATTTTTTCATTATATCTATTGTATCATAGGTTTTACGAGAATGAAACCGATTTTACAATTTTTTTAATTTCTTTTTCAAATTTTTCTACCGTTTCCTCCCCCTGAAAGGCTCCAAAACTCACCCGCACTCCGCCAAACGCGTCGGTGCCGAGCTTTCGATGCGCGTCGGGCGCACAATGCAGGCCCGCACGCACCGCGATGCCCGCCTCATCCAGCCGTGTCGCCACCTCCTGCGCCGGCATACCTTTCAGGTTAAATAAGAAGGTGCCGCCATCAGGGCGTCCGTAGAGTATCACCCGATTCACGCTCGATAGACGTTCCCGCAACAAGCGCGCCATGCTCTGCTCCTTGACGGCGATCGCCTCCCTGCCGTAGCGAACGATAAAATCCAGTCCCGCCCCCAGCGATACGATGGCCGGCACGTTCAACGTCCCCGCCTCCAACCGCTCGGGCGGAAGCGCAGGCATCCCCACCGCCGCCGAATCCCCGCCACT
>CALBKB010000045.1 GCA_937892635.1 uncultured Clostridia bacterium | reverse complement strand
GCCGTGGGTTTTGACCGCCTGCTCCAGCCAGCGGTCGGCATCGCTCTTGTTCATTGTGATCACCTGCCTTTACCCATTAGACGTTAGATTGTGCCAAAAGGCACGGGGAATGGGATTTTTTTATTGACAAACCGGAGGGTTGGTGCTAACATTTATCTATAATTTCATAAAAACCGTTGAAGCGGAAGTAAAAACGATGATGCCTTCACAGAGAGTCCGGGGCGCTGGGAGCCGGGCAGGAAACAAGTCGTCAAATGGGCCGCTGAGGGCGTGGGGAACGGCACCGCCAAGTATCCGCGACGTGTGGGCATACGTCAGTTGCCGGGAGCCTGTTGGGGCTCTGAAAGGGTGCAGCATTGCTGCAAATCAAGGTGGCACCGCGGATTTTGTATTCGTCCTTGACAGACCAAAGGGGTTTGTCCGGGGCGTTTTTCTTTTATTCAGGAGGGACACAAAATGTTATTGACCAAACGATGGCGTGTTTGCTGAAACCACCAATCCCATTTTAACACACATCTTTCAGGAGGATATACTTATGAAACTGAACAACATCGATTTCGAGACGTATTTCAAATATTATCCCGACAAAAACGGCTTTTTCGGCAAATATGGCGGCTCTTATGTCTCTCCCGAGCTGCAGCGGGCCATGGATGAGATCACCGAGGCCTATTTCACCATCTGCCAGTCCCGGCAGTTCATTGCCGAGCTGCGCCGCATCCGCAAGGAATTTCAGGGTCGTCCCACCCCCGTCACCCATCTCGAGCGTCTGAGCGATGCGCTGGGCGGTCGCGTCCAGCTCTATGCTAAGCGTGAAGACCTCAACCATTCGGGCGCCCATAAGCTTAACCATTGCATGGGCGAAGCTCTGCTTGCCAAATACATGGGCAAGAAAAAGGTCATCGCCGAAACGGGCGCCGGTCAGCACGGCGTCGCCTTGGCCACCGCCGCCGCCTATTTCGGGCTCCAATGCGATATCTATATGGGCTCGGTCGATATCAAAAAACAGGCCCCCAACGTCGCTCGCATGAAGATATTGGGCGCCAATGTTATCGAAGTCACCCATGGTCTGAAAACCCTCAAAGAGGCCGTCGACGCCGCTTTTGACGCCTATTCCAAGGAGTATAACGATGCCATCTATTGCATCGGCTCGGTGCTCGGCCCCCATCCTTTCCCCATGATGGTGCGCGATTTCCAAAGCGTCGTCGGTATCGAAGCGCGTGAGCAGTTTATCGACATGACCGGTCATTTGCCCACCTCTATCGTCGCCTGCGTCGGCGGCGGCTCCAATGCCGCCGGTCTGTTCGCCGGTTTCTTGAACGACCCCGTTGACATTTACGGCATCGAACCCCTCGGTCGCGGCCCCAAACTCGGTGACCATGCCGCCTCTCTCACATACGGTACCGAAGGCATCATGCACGGTTTTAATTCTATCATGCTCAAAGACGAGAACGGTGAGCCGGCTCCCGTCTATTCGGTGGCCAGCGGCCTGGACTATCCTTCGTCCGGCCCCGAACATGCCTTCTTGCAGGAGATGGGTCGCGTTAAGTACGACGTCATCGACGACGAGGAAACCATCGATGCCTTCTACCGTCTGGCTCGCCTGGAGGGTATCATTCCCGCCATCGAATCGGCTCACGCCGTCGCTTACGGCATGAAACTGGCCAAAACCATGGACCACGGCTCCATTCTCATCAACCTGTCCGGCCGCGGCGATAAAGACATGGACTATGTGATCGAAAATTACGGTATCCGCTGATGGTAAAACATATTATTTTATGGAAAATAAAGGACGGCGTCGATAAGAAAGCCGTCGCCCAAGGCGTCAAGGATGGGCTGGAAGGTCTCGTCGGCGTCGTGCCGGGGCTGACCAAGGTCTCGGTCATCATCCGGGGACTCGATTCTTCCAATGCCGACATTATGCTCGATTCGGAATTGGAGTCGGTTCAGGCTCTCAAAGACTACCAAGCCCACCCCGCCCATCAGGCGGTCGCTAACGACAAGGTGCGCCCCTATATGCAAGTGCGCCTGTGCATGGACTACGAGATATAAAGAAAGCAGCCGTTTTTACGGCTGCTTTTCACATATGGCTATGACATATCCTTCGGGCGCGGCGGGAAAGGAAAAATCCCACCCATCGGGAAAGGGCTCATCCAAAACGCGATAGACACCAATCCCCAACGCCTTGCCCAACGCCTCTTTCTTGACCCAAGAATTAAGCGGGTCATCGCCCAACCGCGCCGCCAGGGCAGGGGAGAGGGGACGGATGCGCTCGATGTCCACGCCGATGGGGCGATCGCTGTGTACCGCTATGGCATAGTCGCCGCTGTGCGCGAGGGAGAGATAACCTTGCTCGCAGACGGGCTTGCCCCGCTCGTCCTTG
>CALBKB010000044.1 GCA_937892635.1 uncultured Clostridia bacterium | reverse complement strand
TAGCCGATTTTTCCGCAATTTATGCCCAAAAGAGGCGTATTGGCAAGTGCGGCGGATTGTGCCGCACGTAACAGGGTGCCGTCGCCGCCGAGTGTAATAACGCAGTCGCATTGTTTATATATCTCATCGACGGGGAGCAGAGTAACATTGGAGGGCGCCATGTCATGATATAGTTCATTGGTGTATAATTGTGCGCCTAAGGAATGTAAGTAGTTGCTGATTTTTTTGCTGAGTGAAAAGTCCGGATCCTTCATGGGATTAGGCAGCAAACCAATTGTTTTCATTCTTTTACACCATCCAAATTATGATGAGCCTGTTCCACAACGGCCGCCACATCAACATCGGCCTTGTCCTTTGACAAATAAAGCAAAAACTCTATATTTCCTTTCGGCCCCTTAACGGGAGAAAAAGATAGTCCGGAAACGACAAGTTCTTGTTCATGGCAAAAGGCGAGTATTTTTTCTATAACTTGCGCGTGAACCTTAGGGTCGCGCACAACACCGTTTTTACCGACCAATTCTCGACCGGCTTCAAATTGAGGCTTAATGAGAGCAACAATACTGCCGTTGGGCTTGAGAAACTGTTTTGCTATGGGTAAAACCAAGGTCAGAGATATAAAAGAAACGTCGATGCTGATAAAGTCAAGTTGTTGAGGAACCTGCTCATGAGTTAAGGCTCGAACATTTGTTCGTTCATAATTGGTGACGCGCTCGTCGTTTCGGAGTTTCCAGGCCAACTGACCGTAACCCACATCAATGCAGTATACGTGGTTTGCCCCGTTTTGCAGCATACAATCAGTAAAGCCACCGGTTGAGGCGCCGATATCCATGCAGTTTGTTCCGTTTAAATTGATGGCAAAGCAGCCGATTGCTTTATCCAGTTTATAGCCGCCACGACTTACAAACGGACAGGCGGCGCCGCGATGCTCAATACGAGCGTCATCACGGACAGAGGTTCCCGGTTTATCGATGCGAACGTCGTTAACATACACCTCGCCGGCCATAATATATTGTTGTGCCTTTTGTCGGCTATCAGCAAGCCCTTTTTCGCACAATATGATGTCAAGACGTTGCTTGGTGCTCATGCGTACACTCCTTTAGACAATATTCAGCAATACTCCGTGCATCCAAGGCGAGCATATGCTGTAATTGCGATACACTTCCCTGCTCCACAAATCCATGCGGTGCTAAAATGTGTACCCGTGTCATGCATCCGGACAGTTGTGCCGCGATAGATTCTCCAATGGCGCCGGCCTTCTCTTCTTCTGATACATAAACTACATGTTCATATCGCTTGAGATCATCAATTAAATCTTGCGATATGGGCCAAAGTTGATTGATTTTTATAATGGCAACATCCTTGAGGGATTTGGCTGCTTCATTTACGATATCTATGCTCACGCCGTGTGACACAAGTACCGTGTTATTGCCGGATTTTATCGAGGCAAACGGTTGTGACATATAGTCATTGGGCGCCTTTTGTTTCGATGTTCCTCGTGGATATCGGACAGCAACAGGACCGTCAATGTGATATAGGGCCCTTTCAAATGCAGTTTTAAGTTCGTCATAATTGGATGGCGCAAGTACGGTAATGCCGGCATTTCGTAATAGCGCCAAGTCATATAAACCTTGGTGTGTTTCACCGTCAGCACCGACAAGACCGGCACGATCAATGGCGAAAACGACCTTTTGCCCGGATAAGGCAACATCGTGGATCAGCTGATCGGCACAGCGCTGGATAAAAGTAGAATAGATGGCAACGATCGGTTTCATGCCCCCGGCAGCCAGTCCGGCAGCAAAGGTGACCGCGTGTTCCTCGGCAATGCCCACATCATAGAACCGATCGGGGTACTGCTGGCTAAAACGGCAAAGTCCGCAACCGTCTGTCATGGCCGCGGTTATCGCGCAAATTTTATCATCCTTAGCGGCCATATCGCATAAAATATCGCCGAATTGATGGGAAAAACTATCGGTTTGATGATATTTAAACTCGCCGGATTGCGCATTAAAGGTGGATGCGCCGTGGAAGGCGATAGGATTGTCCTCGGCAGCTGAAAAGCCTTTCCCCTTTACAGTTACGGCATGTATCACGCAAGGGCGTGTTAGTTGTTTTGCTCGTTCTAAAATAACGGTTAGTGCGGTGATATCATGTCCGTCAACGGGGCCGAGGTAATCCAAATTAAGATCTTCGAAGATAGTTGTATTATATATGGCGCCTTTAATGCGGCGAATGATAAACGAAATGAATTTTTCGATGGGTTTTCCAATGAGAGGGATTTTGCTGATGAAACGATGCAAGTAATCTTTGGCTCGAAAATATCGGCGAGAGGTGCGAATCTTTGTTAAAATGCCCGCAACCGAACCGACCGTTTGGGAAATAGCCATGCCGTTGTCGTTAAGTAGGATAATCAGATTGGTATTACTCCGTCCGGCATTACTCATTGCTTCATATGCCATGCCGCCGGTTAAGGCACCGTCACCAATAACGGCGATACTATAGTTGTTCTTTCCCTGTTGCTTGTCAGCGGTTGCGTAGCCCAGGGCAACGGATATTGAGGTACTGGCATGGCCGGCGATAAAAGCATCATGTTCACTTTCATGAGGCTTTGGAAACCCGCTAATGCCCTTAAATTGGCGCAAAGTATGCATTTGATGGCGTCGACCGGTTAATATTTTATGCGGATAGGCCTGATGGCCGACGTCAAAAATGATTTTGTCTTTAGGAGATTCAAAAACACGATGCAGAGCAATCGTAAGTTCAACGGCGCCGAGACTCGAAGCAATATGTCCGCCGGTGCGTGAAATGGTTTGAATCATATATTTGCGGATATCATCGGCCAATTCATTTAATTGTTTCGCATTTAAGTTTTTGAGATCAGTTGGTGTATTAATACCATCTAAAATGCTCATCTTTTCACCGTTAATATTTTCTATCAAGTAAAAATTTTGTACATTCCATCAGAAATTCACTGGGTGGCAATTGTGTTAATGCGTCCATGGCGTTTTGTGTGTGTAATTTGGCCATTTCCTTTGCTTGTGTCAAGCCGTATATTGATACAAACGTGTTTTTTCCTTGCTGGGCGTCTTTGCCGATAGTTTTACCCAAGCGGGACATGTCCCCTTCTACGTCCAAAATATCATCTATAATCTGAAAGGCAAGTCCTAAATCATGCGCATATTGTTCGGTTGTTGCTATGATTCGGGTATTATCGGTTCCCAAAAGCGCACCGCCAACGCAAGCGGCGCGAATGAGTGCGCCTGTTTTTTTGGCATGCATTGAATGCAGTGTGCCGGACGATATGTCCTTTCCTTCATTGGCTAAATCGATGCATTGACCGCCCACCATGCCGTTTACGCCGGCGCAGTCGGCAATATAGGCTGCGGCTTTGGCGGTTCTTTCATTGGTAATGGCAGTGAGCATGATTTCGTAGGCACGATTCAGTAAGGCATCACCTGCCAGGAGAGCCATGGCATCGCCGTATACCTTGTGGTTAGTTGGACGGTTGCGACGCATATCGTCGTTATCCATACACGGCATATCATCATGGATCAAAGAATAGGTGTGGATGCATTCCAAGGCGCAAGCAAACGGCATAGCTACTTCGGTTGGCGTGCCGAAAAGCTTGGCAAATTCCAATAATAGGATGGGTCTTATGCGCTTGCCTCCGGCCAACAGGCTGTATCTTGCGGCGTCAAAGACTAATGCATCGGCTTCCCCTTCTCGGTTAGGTACATAACCGTCCAGTGCCGCTTCTATTTGCGATAAGCGAGACTCAAACATATTCATTGTGCATCTCCGACATGGGTGCTTCGGTTATGGTACCGGACGCATCCTTTGTCAGCACCGAAACTTTTTGCTCAGCGGCTTCTAATAAGGCGTTGCAATGCCCGGACAATTTTACGCCTTCTTCAAACAACTTGATTGATTCTTCAAGCGGGGTTTCGCCGTTTTCTAAGGCGCGTACAATCTCTTCCAAGCGCTTTAAACTTTCTTCAAAGGTTAATGTTGTATCAGTATTTGTCATGATATGTTTCCTCGTTCTGATGAATGGAAAGTATTTCAATATCGGCTTGTCCGTCAACAAGATCTACTTGCAGTTGTTGACCAATGGATAGCTGTGTAGTGCTTTTAATGATTTGCTGCTTCTCGTCGCGCATAACCGAAAAACCTCGGCTTAGAACCGACAAGGGACTGAGGGAATCCAATTTGCCGACGATCGTATTAAAGCGTCCCTTTTGGGCGGCATGTTTTAATTGCATTTGATTACAAATGTTCATGCACAGATGATCGACACTCAAACGCCGTTCATCCAGCATTTTATGGGGATGTTTGAGTGTAGAGTGCTCGGTAAGATAGCTTAGCTGTTGGCGTTTTTGTGTGACTTGGGCGTTGAGTAGTAATTTAAGTCTCGCCGTGACATTGTCAAATTTGTTCATCAATGCGTAGGTGTCAGGTACGGCTAATTCGGCTGCGGCAGACGGTGTAGGGGCACGCATATCGGATACAAAATCAGCGATGGTAAAGTCAGTTTCGTGACCAACGGCCGAAATGACGGGGATATCGCACGCCGCTATTGTCCGCGCAACACTTTCCTCATTAAAGGCCCACAGATCTTCGATAGAGCCGCCGCCGCGGCCCACAATCAGTACATCAGCGGCGTGATTGTCAGAGAAATAGTTCAAGGCCTCACAAATGGATGCTGCTGCCCCCGGTCCTTGTACCAACACGGGATATAGGCTGATTTTTGCCGTTGGGAAACGACGGCCGAGAACGTTGATAATATCTCGCACGGCTGCACCTGTTGGTGAGGTAATGACGCCTACACGCAAGGGCGTTTTAGGTAACGGCCGCTTTCTTGATGCGTCAAACAATCCCTCCGCTTCGAGTTTTTGTTTGAGCATTTCGAAGGCAAGATATAAATCGCCCTGCCCGTCCATTGACATGCTATCCACATATAATTGATAATTACCGTCACGTTCAAAGACGGATACCCTTCCCTGTGCAATAACCTGCATGCCATCTTTGGGGATAAAGGTCATCTTAATGGCGGATGAGCGAAACATAACGGCACGAACAACGCAACCATCATATTTAAGACTGAAATAGCAATGTCCCGAACTGTGATGCTTAAAGTTTGACAATTCGCCTTTTACCACCACATGATGCAGGCGCACATCGGATTCAATTAATGCTTTTACATAAGTATTTAGTTGTTTAACGGTAATGGCATTCATTATTCGCCTGCCTCAACAGCGCGAGCTACGCTGCCTAATAGGCCGTTAACGAAAGGCGCATCCTTGTCATCGCCGAATACTTTTGCTAGCTCAACAGCTTCATTGATGGATACGCTGACGGGAACACTGTCAATATACAGAATTTCATAAATAGCCATACGAAGAATAGTAAGAACGACACGGGAAATCCGATTTTTCTTCCATCCCTTTAGGTTTGTTTCAATGATAGTATCCAGATCATCAACCTTTTCGATAACGCCGCTGACAAGAGTATTAACAAACTCGTCCGGCTCAAAATCACGTGCTTGTGCGGCACAATCGAATAGAACATCAACACTTTTTTCTCCGTTAAACGAATAATCAAACAACAAACGGAGTGCCTCTTTTCGGGCCAATCGTCTATCCATACTTCCTCCAAATATGTAGAATATTTATTCATATAAAGATAGTATACTATACATTTATAAAAAAATAAACCCTTCGCAGGCTGCGAAGGGCTATTTTTTTTAATTTTTTTTATTTTTCTTTGGGTTTAGAGAAAACAATGCCGCATATATGCACATTTACCTTGCCCACCGATAACCCGGTTGCATCGGAAACGGCATCTCTAACAGCATGCTGGACTTTGTCAGCAATTACTGAAATCGGCTTTCCATACTGAATAGTGATATCGGCATCAATGGTGATCATACTACCGGAAATATCGACACGCACGCTTTTCCCGAATCCTTTTTTGCCGATAATATCCTTGATGTCTACAGCCGACGGCTTGCTTCCAATGGAAACAACGCCTTCCACTTCGGATGCCGCCATGGATACGATGGCCGTAATTACATCATCCGATATTTGAATATTGCCAAGTGCTTCAGTAGTTAAATATTTTCCCATAATTTAAACCTCCTTCGGGGTTTAGGTATGTTACATGTTCTATTATACCACAAATTTCCGATAAAACAACTACTTACTTTCAATAATTTTTATAGATGAAGCATCCATTTCGGTTTGTGCAACGGCAATATCCTTAATCGCAATGACATCTTTTGTTGTTAAGGCTTCAGACTTTACAACAATATTTATGGCATCCTCACCAATAAAAGCAACACATTCGCTATATCCTTTGGCTTTGATTAGATTTTCAATGCGTCCTTCGGTATCGGCGGCATTACTAAGATTTAATATTTGCGAGGCAGCTTGATCACGCTCCTCTTGTGTGGCAGATTCATTGGCAAGCACGCTATTGGCAATATCTAATGCCTGTTGTCGTGTTTCCTGACGGTTTAGACGTGCTGCGTCAAAATATTCGGCCGTTGAACTAACAAATTCAGCTTGACCAAGGATACTGCTCTGATTGCTTTGTTGTTGACTCATGACTTCATCGGCATTTTGATTGTTGCTCAGCTGCCAATTTAAAAAGACGGCCAGACCGATAACCGCAACAACGGCAATGAGAACCATCTGTTTCTTAAAAAATTTCATACTACACCTAACCTTTCAAAATAACACATACTCTTCCTGAGTCGATCCCAAGTGCCGTTGCGGCAACGTTTTTTACCGCAAGCGTCAGCGTTGGCGAATCGGCCACATGGCAAATGATAGATACACCATTAATCTGCGGATATCGTTCCGTGACAATGACAGCCTTTTCCCCAACCTGCTTATCGGTTACAATGGTAACCTTTTCCTCGCTTTGCTCCTTTTTATCTCCCCCTTGTGTGTTGACATCGGTATTTGCCGATTCGTCGGTGGCATAAACATATTCAACACCGGTTTTTAATGTAATCATGACTTTGCAGTCGTTAACACCGGCTACATCACAAACGATATTACTGAGTTTACTTTCCAGCTCCTTAACATATTCCTGACAAAAATCTTGTCCCGATTGTATAGCGGTTGTATCGGACGAATTGCCTGAAGTTAGAAGGATTAGAAGCACGCCTAAAACACCAAGAGCTATCAACAGTCCGTACTTCTGTAAAAACGGTTTAATTTTTTTGGGTATCCCTGTTACATGTTTCATCTTATTCGCCTTTCTACTCGCATATGACTGTTGGTCGAACGCCCGTTTTAATGGCAACGTAATCGGCTATGGCGGAAAGTTTTGATGAGTCACTGCTATAAACGGTTATTTCTATTTTATTTACTACGAAATTCTGGTTATCGTTGGATATTTCCACGGATATATCTTTTGCTTGGTGTCCTATAACCGTATTAACACATGTGTTTACGGTATCAGTGAGTGTTTGTTCCAATGTTTGCTCCACATATGTCCACGAGTTGTGCGATTGCTCGGTTACCTTCGATGATATATGACTCCAAGGATAATCAACGATGTTTTGAATCAGGTCGGTTAAGGGGGAAATCATGCATAATAAGAGAAAAATACTGCCAATGAGACGAATAATACGTTCAAAATTTCCACCGGGTGCTAAAATAGTCAGTCCACCGCAGGTCAGGCAAGCGCCGATCAAGAGCAGTACATAGTCCTTAATTTGGCTCATGTTACCCCTCCTATGATCAATAAAAAGGCCATACACACAATGAACATTACCCCTACGCCTGCGGCGATGGATAGGATCATGCCGTACCCGTCTGCAATAATCACCAGAAAAGAGCGCATGCGAGCAGTCCCAACCATATCCCCCACAAAGGCTGATAACTTCACAAAAAGATAGTTGGATAACGTTTTGAGAATGGGAACGACAATTAGATAAAATATTACCATCACGCCAAAGATTCCGGCTACCGAACGAATCATGCTCACGCCGCCGAGAAAGGTATCCACCGATTCAGCCATGATGTTTCCCGCAACAGGCAAAAATGAGCCAACGGCTAATTTAAGAGTTCGTCGGGATAAGGTGTCGCCGGCGCCCGCAATTAAGCTCTGTAAGGACATTAACGCGGTAAAAATGGTACAGAAAAATAACATTGTCTTAGTAGTGATGGTTCGTATGGAAGATGCCAAATTTTTTAACCCGTCATTGTCGGTTATGGCGGCAGAGACACCGATACTCATATAGGTTCCCGCCAGCGGTAGAAGTATCTCGGAAAAGAGAGTTCCTGCCAAGACGGCGGCATTAAAGATAAAAAAATGAAGGATGGACGCCGAAGCAGCATGGCCCGATGCGGTCAGGAGACTTCCCAGAACGGGTAATGACAGTTTCATATAATCGGATAATTCTCGTATGACCTGCCCCAATTCATTTGCTCGATCCATGAGAGGTGGACACAGAACAAGAGATATGGTAGCGGCACAAAAAAAGTCGGCAATCTTTTCCGTTCCTTTGGCGGCAAAGGAATCACGTAATGAATCATAGATTCCCACAAGAATTAAGGCGCCGATGACCGCAATCATCATGCCGATATTTTCGGTAAACGTGGACACTAACTGCGACGTTAGAAAATCTATCATTGATTCCATGCTGAACATTTCTGTCATCGACTGCGTATCCAGGTGTGAAGAATCGATATATTCCGTGATACGATCAGGGGCTGCTTGATACAATTCGTCAAGCGCGGCCTGTCCGTCAAAGTCTGAAGCATGTATTGGTACAGCCAGGAAGACCATGAAAATCAAGATAAAAAATATAACGTTATGTTTCATAATTCACCGCTACCCCGTAAACTGTGTGACAGTGTTTAAAAGTTTATCAAACAAAGGCAGGGCGGTTACCATCATACCGATTTTGGCGGCAAACTCAATTTTAGTAGCCGTAGATGTTTCGCCGCAATCTATACAGGTATCGCAGGCAATTTTGGCAATGTAGGAAAGGCCAAGGCATTTTACGAGAATAATCATGCCGTCAGCAGGAACATGGAGTCGGTCAATTAATCCGTTTAGATAGGAGATAATATCGGCGAGAGGATTGAACAGCATCCCCAAAATCAATAATCCGCCTGCCACGGATAAGATAAGGGCAAATTCAGGATTTCGGCTACGTAGGGTAAGACTCGCAAAGCATATGACCATACCGATACCGATTAGGCGTAAAACGTCCATTATAGGCCAAATACAGATTTTACGGTGTCAAACAGATTGCTGACCTGTTCAATAATGATGAAAAGAACAACGACAACACCTGCCAACGCAACGAGCATCGCTTGGTCTTCCCTGCCTGACCGTATAAGAACTTGATTAAGTACGGTAATAACGATACCTACAGCGGCGATTTTAAATATAAGATCTACTTCCATCATTCTCTCCTCATATGAGTATTATGGCGATAAAGATACCGGCCAGAATTCCAATAGTGCGGTATAGTTTGGCCTTGGCTGATATCTCCGAATCAAAAGCAAGTCGTATCTCGTCCAGTCTTGCCGCGGTTCGATTACAAATTTCCAGTTGTGTGTCACGATCGCTGGTGCCGAGTGCTGAAAAATAGTCCGTCATAACCGCTAAAGCTTGTGGATGAGTCATTATGGATTTTGAGTTATTCCAGGCGGTTAAAGGCGACGATAATTGTATGTGTTCAATCAGACAATCAATGATGCGATAGCGACGTCTTGGGAGCTGACCGATCAATTCGGAGAGTGGCAATTGTTGATAGGCGATGTTTTGTCGACATTCATGCACCAAAAACAACAGCCCATCAATATCTTTTTTTTGCAGTGTAAGCTGACGGCTTTTTTTAAAGCCCACAGAAATGGGTATAACGCTAAGCAGGAGAATTCCAAAAATTTTGAACAAGTGTTGCGTCCTCCTTGCGGGAAAAATCATAGATATGGGTAATCGTCCCCGGTGCTTGCGATGATCCCAACATCACACATAATTCCGGAGCGTGCTGTCTGAGCAATATTTGCATAGGCGATCGGGTCATGGCCTGATGTATATTGGCAGCGTGAAGTGAGAATATGGTGGCTACGCCGCCGTTGATCCCCTGTAAAACAGCTTGCGCTTCCCCGTTGTCACCCAACTCGTCTACAATCATCACAGACGGAGATAAACATCGCAGCGCCCACTGTAACCCATCCCTTTTATGGCAGCCGTCTAACACATCGCATGCTGGGCCCAAATCATAACCAGGCATACCTTGACGAGACCCGGCGATTTCGCCTCGTTCGTCAATGATACATACCCGATGGCCTTGCACGGACATATGGCGGGCTATATCGCGCAAAATTGTTGTTTTGCCACCGCCCGGTGGCGAGATGATGGCGCAGGAGCGGATGACATTGTTATGGACTAGATAAGGTAAAATTGCATGACTGCATCCTCTTTTTTCGTCGGCAATTCGAATGGAAAGTGATGACAGATCACGAATGGTGTGGATGGTGTCGTGATCATATACAATGTGACCGGCAAGCCCCATTCGGTGTCCGCCGTGTAAGGTTATATAGCCGTTTTGCAACTGATTATGGTAGGCGTATACGGAATTTTGGCAGGCACACATAAAGACATGTTGAATATCATCAGCCGTAATTTTTAACCCCACAGAAGGTGAAATAGTGATTTCTCCCTGTTTTGTTATAAATAAATTCTGTCCGCCGGCTACAATGGATAACGGCTGATTAATACGCAGCCGCATTTCTTGTATAGGAAAAGGATTATTGCGGCCGATTTCTTCCATCACGGTTCGAATATTGATCGGTAGATAGCGACAGACATCCATAAACGATTGTTGCATACTGTATGTCCCTCCGTACAGTAATGCTTATACGGTGCGGACAGGTTTTAGAACTAATCTGTACTAAAATTGCATAAAGCCGCTGTCGGTTTAATATGATTTACCGATAACTAGATGGAGGGAGTATCTATGGATACAAATAAATTGTATAGCGACATTAGCAAACGGACAAACGGCGATATATATATTGGCGTTGTGGGGCCGGTGCGGACAGGAAAATCTACTTTTATTAAACGATTTATGGAAACTCTTGTTGTACCGAACATTCACGGAGATTTTCAAAAGCAACGTGCAATTGATGAACTCCCTCAGAGTGCTGCCGGGCGTACCATCATGACGGCAGAGCCTAAGTTTATTCCGGATGAAGCCGTACGCATTGATTTAAATGCCGGTGCGTCGTTGAGGGTAAAAATGATTGACTGTGTGGGGTACATTGTCCCCAGTGCTTTGGGATACATAGAAAACGATACGCCGCGTATGGTTCGCACGCCGTGGTTTCCCGAGCCGATCCCCTTTAACTTGGCGGCAGAAATCGGAACAAAAAAGGTTATTACCGATCACTCTACCATCGGTATCGTTTTGACCACGGACGGTAGTTTTGGAGACTTGGAGCGACACGAATTTGTGGAAGCAGAGGAACGCGTGATCCGCGAATTGAAGGAGCTTGATAAACCGTTTGTTGTTATTGTCAATAGTGCGGATCCGGCAGCAGATGCAAGTCCGGGCAAAGTGCGAATTACAATAATGTTTTGCGCATAATCAAAACTAACAA
>CALBKB010000043.1 GCA_937892635.1 uncultured Clostridia bacterium | reverse complement strand
AGAAAAACTGGCGGAAAACGTCGGAAAAGCCCATGTAGGCCCAGATGCCGTTATAGGCACCCAGCGCCCCTGAGGCAGCGACGAGGGTGACGGGCGCGCCCAGCAGATAGACGTACAGATCGGTTTTGTCGAAAAAGCTCATGTCCCCTTCCAGACGCAGGAACATGGCAAAGAACATGGTAACGATCGCCAGCGCTATGTCGCCCAGAATGTAGGCCCATTGTAGTTGATGTTTTCTCATTATAGTTTCCTTTCCTCCCGAGAGTAGCGGCAACCGCACCAGCTTTGGCGATAGAGGCCATACTGCTCGGATAGCTGTAACGAGCGTAAAAATCCGTTCTTTTTCTTAAAATCACAGGGCAGCCAGCGCAGACCGTAACGGGCGCAGACGGCTTGACCCAGCTCATTGATCCAATCCGCTTTCTTATGGGGCGAGACCGACAGGGTGGTGCACAACCAGTCATAGCCGTTTTGGGCGGCATAGCGGGCACTCTCGGCCAAGCGCAGGGCATAGCAGGCCTTGCAACGGGCACCGCCTTCGGGCTCCTCGGCCAAACCGATCGCGTCAAAGTCCGACGGCGTATACTCGGCCTCGACCAGGGGAACCGACAGCCTGTCCAGCAACTGCTTTTGCTCGTGGGCGCGGCGGCGGTATTCCGATTCGGGGTCGATATTCGGGTTATAATAATAGACGGTGATCTCAAAATGCGGCATCAGCCGTTCGAGCACCGACGAGGAGCAGGGGGCGCAACAAGAGTGCAAAAGCAGGCGGGGCCGACCGACGAGGGCGGACACCGTTTGTTCCATCTGTTGCTGATAGTTTACCATGGCCTGTTCTTCTCCTATTTTATAGCAGTTTATCACAAAGATTTGTCTTTTGCAACAGGAAATTGTAAACTTGCAATTTACCGATACCTATGATATAATACACAGAAAATCCTGCCTAAGGAGAATTGCCATGCAAGTTCTTGATTTGAAAGATCTGTTTGCCCGTCGGGAGACGCTGGTCAACACCGCCGTTACGGTGCAGGGCTGGGTGCGCAACCACCGCAAACAGAAGACCTTTGGGTTTATCGACTTTTTTGACGGGACGCAACTGGATTCGATCCAGATTGTTTATGACGACGCCAATCCTGCCTTTGCCGACATCGCCGCCATCCGCAACGGATCGGCCGTGACGGTCAGCGGACTTTTGGTGCTTAACGACCGCGGCAACTACGAGATTGCGGCGCAGACGGTTACGCTTGAGGGCGACTGCCCCGAAGACTATCCCCTGCAGCCCAAGCGGCACTCGATCGAGTTTTTGCGGGAGATCGCCTACCTGCGTCCGCGCACCCGCCTGTTCCAAGCCGTTTTCCGCGTACGTTCGCAGGCAGCCATAGCCATTCACAAGTATTTTAACGACCGTGGCTACGTCTACGTGCACACCCCCCTGATCACCGCCAACGACGGCGAGGGCGCCGGCAACACCTTTACCGTGACCACC
>CALBKB010000042.1 GCA_937892635.1 uncultured Clostridia bacterium | reverse complement strand
CTGATGGGCGTTGAGGTCGAAGTTGGTACGGGACGCGACGCCCCAGAGTTCGCCCCAGCCGAAGGGGAAGACGAATTCAAAGTCGGTGGTGGCGTTGGAGTAGTGGCTCAGCTCCTCGGGGTCATGGTCGCGCAGGCGCAGGTTTTCCTCTTGGATGCCCAAGGAAAGCAGCCAATTCTTGCAGAAGTTTTTCCAATACCCGAACCATTCCAGCTCGGTGCCGGGCGAGCAGAAGAATTCCAGCTCCATCTGTTCAAACTCGCGGGTACGGAAGGTGAAGTTGCCGGGGGTGATTTCGTTGCGGAAGGATTTACCGATCTGCGCCACGCCGAAGGGGAGTTTTTTGCGGGTGGTGCGGGCGACGTTGTTGAAGTTGACGAAGATGCCCTGCGCCGTTTCGGGGCGCAGATAGACGGCGTTCTTGGCATCCTCGGTGACGCCCTGGAAGGTTTTGAACATCAGGTTAAACTGACGGATATCGGTCCAGTTATGCTTGCCGCAGGTGGGGCAGGGGATGTTGTGGGACTCGACGAAGTCCTTCATTTCGGTTTGGCTCATGGCGTCGACCGCCTTGCCCGGATCAACCCCGTTTTCGGCGCACCAATCCTCGATGACCTTATCGGCGCGGAAGCGCTCCTTGCACTCCTTGCAGTCCATGAGCGGGTCGCTAAAGCCGCCGACGTGACCCGAAGCCACCCAGGTTTGGGGGTTCATAAGAATGGCGGCGTCGAGGCCGACGTTATATTTATTTTCCTGCACAAACTTGCGCCACCAGGCGGCCTTGACGTTGTTTTTGAGTTCAACGCCCAGCGGGCCGTAGTCCCAGGTGTTGGCCAGACCGCCGTAGATCTCGCTGCCGGCGAAGATGAAGCCGCGGCCTTTGCACAGGGAAACGATCTTTTCCATAGTTTTTTCGGTGTTTTTCATGATATACTTCCTTTGAAATATTTATAATATACTATCTTACTATAAAATAACGGACAATGCAACCATAAATCTTTCCAATTCGGCTCCCCTTGCGAACAAGGGGAGCCGAAGAGGGGGGAATGTTATGCTAAGAGGAATTCCATAATTAGGACGGCGGCGGAGGCGCACAGGGCGACGGTGAGCAGGCTTTGGTTTAGCCAGGCCAGCGCCACGGCAACGCCCAGCCCGACCAGTGCCGAGACCAGATCGCCGGTGGCGAAGAGGATGTCGGGGATGGTCATGGCCGCCAGCACGGCGTAGGGGACGTAGGTCAAGAAGGAGCGGATATAGACGTTTTGGATCTGCTTGGTGAAGAGGGTCAGCGGCAGGGCGCGCAGCAGATAGGTGGTCAGCGCCATGATGGCGACCGAGAGCAGGATACGGGTCATGACTGCGCCTCCTTCACGGGGAATATCACCGCGGCGGCGCCGGCGGCGAGCAGGGCGCAGAGAATGATGATCCAGCCGGAAGACAGGTCGGTCAAGGCGCGCAGAGCGCAGGAGAGTCCGATGGCCAGCCCTACGGTGGTCAGCACCGCCTTGTCCTGCTTGGCAGGCGGCACAATGATGGCGATGAACATGCCGTAGATGGCCACGCCCAACGCACTTGACAGGCTCTCGGGCAGCAGCCCCGTGGCCACGGCGCCCAGCAGCGTGCCGCCCGACCAGCCCAGATAGGGCAGGGTGGCCAGTCCCAGCAGGTAGCGAGCGCCCACGTAACCCTGCTGCTGCATGGCCACGGCGAAGATCTCGTCGGTGTTGAAAAAGGCCAGGCAGGCGCGTTTCCAGCGCGGCATGGACGGGGCGAGTTTTTGCGAGAGGGAGAAGGACATGAGCATATAGCGCAGGTTGATGACCAGCGTGGTGACGAAGACTTCCATGAGCAGACCCTGCGCCAAGATCAGGTCGGTGGCGGCAAACTGCCCCGCCGAGGTCAGGTTGGTCATGGAAATCAGTTGCGCCACCCACAGCGGCAACTGCCCCTTGGCGCACATCATGCCGAAGGTGAAGGATACCGACAGGTAGCCCAGTCCGATGGGGATGCCGTCTTGGAGACCTTTCTTATACGTTAATGACATGGGTTACCTCCCAGAGTGAAGACATACCGTTGTTGGCTTGGTGTCCGCCGGCGTAGGGCACAAAGCGACAGCCCAGCACGGCGGCGGTGGCGGCGTCGTGGTCGGTGTCACCCACCACCAGCATCTCCTCGGGCGGGCACAGCCCCTCGGCGCGCAAGCCTTGCGCCAGCGCCGTTTTGGACGCGCCCAGCCGATTATCGGTGCCCAGCACGCGGGCAAACCGCCCGACCAGCCCCGGAAATTGCGCCACCTGCGCCTGCAAGGCCGCCAAGGGCGAGGCCGACAGCAGGATATGGGTACAGGGCAGGGCGGCGAGGGTGCGCAGAGCGTCGAGAGCCAGCGGACAGGTCTTGACCCCCTGCTCGTAGAGCGCCCAGTAGCGGTCGGCCAACACCTCGTAGGGCGTCTTGTCAAAATCAAAGCCGATACGCTCGTAAAAATCGCGAATGGGAAAGCCGAAGGCGGCGCGGTATTGCGCCAGGCTCAGCGGCGCCAGCCCCTCCTGCTGCCGCAGACGGTTGAGAATATCCAGATTGAGGGACACGTCATCGAGCAACGTTCCGTTCCAATCCCAAATAATGTGGGTAATCATAGAGCAAACGCCTCCCAGATGATGTGGGTAATCATAGTTTGGCTTGGAAGGCGACGGCCTTGCCGAGGATGCGCAGCACCTTGCCGTCGGTGCGGGAAAATTCCATGGGGGGATAGGCCGGGTTTTCGGCGCGCAGAATGACGCGGTCGCCCAATTTATAGACCCGCTTGAGGGTGGCCTCGTCGTCGACCAGAACCACCGCGATCTCGCCGTCCTCCACGTCGGGCTGGGCGTGAATGAAGACGACGTCGCCGTCGTAAATGCGCGCACCGATCATGCTGTCGCCCTTGACGCGCAGGCAGAAATCGGCTCGCTCGGCACCGGCCTCGACAAAGCCGTCGTGCTCCTCGTCGGCCAAAATCGGCTGACCCGCCGCCACCTGCCCCAACACGGGCAGACGCCGCCGTTCTACCGCCATCAGCCCCGCCGCTTGCCTCTGCTCGCGCGGGGTATCGTGCCCCATCAACCACTGCGGCTCCACACGCAGATGCTCGGCCAGCATCCGCACCACCGCCGTCTTGGGCTTATCAATCAAATTGTTACAATAGCGACTGATGGTGCCCGCCGACAGATGCACCGCCGCCGCCACCGAATGACAACTCTCGCCACGCTCGGCTATCGTTTGGGTCAATCGCTTGGCAAATACCTCGGGTATTACCCCTTTTTGTTCCATGGTTTTCGCCTCCTTTTTCTTGTAGTATAGCATAATGCAATGCAAAAAGCAACAAAAACATATTGACAAATGCAACACTTTGTGGTATAATAGCGTTGCAAAAGGAAATGGTACCTCTTTTTTTGCCTAATAATATGACCGAATGGACGGGAGTGAACCAACTATGGCGCAATACTGTTATGATGCCGGGGCGTGCGACGGCTGCTACGGCTGCCTGCCTGCGCTGCCGCTGTGCCGCATCTGCGGGCGACCCATCGGCCCCTACGATGCGGTGCTGGAAACGGCGCGGGGACCGGTCTGCGACAGCTCCGAGTGCCGCTTTGAGGCGGCCCTGGAAGAGAGCGACGACGAGATGCTCAGAGAGTTCGCGGAAAACAATAAAGATTCCTATATTGACTTTGTCTTTGATTGAGGGCGGCAAGATGGCCATGAAATACGTGCAGCTCTACTATTCCTATCGGCAGGTGGTCAGTCGGCTTTCCTACGAGGAAAAGGGGCGGCTTTTTGACGCCATTCTCGACTATGCCGAGCAGGGCACCGAGCCGAATTTGACGGGAATGGCAGACGTGGTTTTTCCGACCTTTGCCATGCTCATTGACCGCGATAAGGCGGCCTACGCCGAGAAGTGCCGCAAAAGCAAAGAGGCGGCGCATATGCGGTGGCATGCCGACGGTACCCAAGAAGAAGAAAAAGAAAAAGAAGAAGAAAAAGATACTCACTCCGTTCGGCGGTGCGGGGAGAAAAAACGACGGCTCAAAAACAACAGCCGCATCACCATTGACCCCGACTCCCTATTCGTCCCCTTTTGGGAGGTCGAAGGCGACCAAACGGACGCCGAGTAGGTGTCTTTTTTGTCAAAAACCCCGCTTGGGGCAATATTATGTTAACCCACTACTTTTTTTGTTGAGAAATATGACCGAACGGTCGTGGAGGTGAGAGCGTGAAAGATGAATTGAAAGAGGCGTTTGAGCGGGTGTTGCCGCTCAAGCTCAGCCAAGAGGCGGCGGCCGAGGTGTGCGGTGATTTTGAGGGAGCGCCCAAGAAGATCACGGCGGCGCGGGCGATTGCGCTGTCGATGGTGAGCAAGGCGATGCGCGGGGACGTGAAGGCCTACGACATCATACGCGAGTCGATGGAAGGAGAGGATGAGGGTGGAGAGTTCCGCCTTACAATTACATCTGACTAAGCGGCAGCGCGCCTTTGTGGAGGCCGACCAATTTGAGGTGTTATACGGCGGCGCGGCAGGGGGCGGCAAGAGTTACGGGCAGGTGTGCGATGCGCTCATTTACGCGCTGCGGTATCCCGGTTCCAAGCAACTGTTGCTGCGGCGCACCTACGGCGAGATGGAAAAGACGCTGGTGCGCACGGCGCTCTCGCTCTATCCGCGTTCGGTTTTCAAATTTGAGTCGAGCCGCCATTGCGGGCGGTTTGCCAACGGCTCGCTGCTCGATTTCGGCTCGCTGGACGCGCCCAACGACATCTACAAATACCAGTCGGCCGAGTACGACGTGATTCGTTTTGACGAGTTGACCCATTTCACCGAGGAGATGTACCGCTATCTGCTCTCCCGTGTGCGCGGTGCCAACCCCTTCCCCAAAGCAGTAAAGTCTACTACAAATCCCGGTGGGCTTGGTCACGCCTGGGTTAAGGCGCGGTTTATTGACCCGTCGCCGCCCGACGTGAGTTTTACCGAAGGGGGGCTTAGCCGCATTTTTCTGCCGGCGCGGCTGAGCGATAACGCCTATCTGGAGCAGGCCGACCCTGCCTATCGGCGGCGGTTGGAGCTATTGGGGGAACGGGAGCGCAAGGCCTTGCTGGACGGATGCTGGGACCTGTTCGAGGGGCAGTATTTTGCCGAGTTTGACCGCGAGGTGCATCTGGTGGAGCCCTTTGCTCTGCCGCGGCATTGGCGGCGCTACCGTGCCATTGACTACGGTCTGGACATGCTGGCCTGTTTGTTCGTGGCGGTGGATGAGCAGGGGCGCGCCTACGTCTACCGCGAGGTGTACGAGGCGGGGCTGATCGTGTCGCAGGCGGCGGCGCGGATTTGCGAACACAGTCACGAGCCGATCGCCGCCACCTTTGCTCCGCCCGACCTATGGAATCGGCACAAGGACACGGGGCGCAGCACCGCCGAGATCTTTCACGCCTGCGGCATCCCCCTGCGGCGTGCCGATAACGATCGGGTGCAGGGGTGGCTGGAGCTTAAAGAATGGTTACGTCCCTATGCCGACGAGCAGGGGCAGCCGAGTGCGGCGCTGCGCATCTTTACCAACTGCCGCAACCTCATCCGCACCTTGCCGGCGCTGTCCGTCAGCGCCCACGACCCTTCCGACGTGGCCACCCATCCCCACGAGCTGACCCACGCCCCCGACGCTCTGCGCTATTTCGTGGCGGGACGACCCCGTCCGACCATGATGCAAAAACAGGAACCGTTACCCTTTTTCCGCGTAGTGGCTGCGGTGGATGAGTTGGGCAAGGGAGAAAAACAAAAAATCATATAAGAGGTAAGAGGAATGAAACAAGCAAGCGAAATCTGGAAACGGTACGAGTTGGGGCAGGAGCATCATCGGCGCATCGACCTGTACGGGGCGACCGAGAAGGCGCACCGCTATCTGCTGGGCGACCAGTGGACGGGGGGCGAAGGGTATCCGGTGATGAATCTGGTGGCGCCGACGGTCAAGAGCAAGGTGGCGACGGTGGCGCAGGGGCAGGTGACCATCACCTATAACCCCATCGGCGGCGGCGCACAGGGTGCGGTTTGCGAATCGCTGAGCGAATTTGCGGCGGCACGCTGGGAGCAATTCAAGCTGGACAGTTTATGTTGGCAGGTGGTGCGTGACGCGGCGGTGGCAGGGGACAGTTACCTGTATTTTTACGACGCCGAGGGGCGTGCCGAGGTGCTGGATAACACCAACCTCTATTTGGGTGACGAGCAGTGCGCCGACATACAGCGTCAGCCCTATTTGCTCATTGCCGAGCGTCGGTCGGTGGAGCAGGTGCGCGAGATCGGGCGTGCCCACGGCCTGAGCGAGAAGGCGCTGGCCGACATTGTGCCCGACGACAGCACGGGGCATCTGCTCACCGAGCAGGCGCGCGCCGAGATGGAGCAGGACAAGTGCACCTGCCTTCTCTACCTATATAAAGATAAGGCAGGGTACGTGCATACGGTGCGTTCGACCAAGCGCGTCATCTATCAGCCCGACACGGCGCTGTGCGCCCGTGATGCGACAGGGGCGGTGCAGGGGGGACTGACCCGCTATCCCATCGCCTCGCTCATCTGGCAACAGGTCAAGGGCTCGGCGCGCGGTCGCGGTGAGGTGGCGGGCCTGATACCCAATCAGGACGAGCTCAATCGCACCCTGGCACGCCGTGCCATGGCCGTTAAGAACTTTGCCTATCCCAAGCTGGTCTACGACAAGGACCGCGTCGAGGACGTGGAAGCCTTGACGCAGGTGGGCGCGCAGGTGGCGGTGGATAATTTGGCCGGCACGTCGGTGTCCGACCTGATCACCTATCTGCCGCCGGTACCCATCGGCACGGCCGCCGAGCGGCTGAGCAGCGAACTGTTGGGGCTGACGCGCGAATTGGCGGGAGCAGGCGACGGGCTGTTGGGAAGCATTGATCCCGAGAAGGCGTCGGGTGCCGCCATTTTGGCGGTGCGCGATCTGGCGCAGCTGCCGCTCAACGAGCAGATTGCCGCCTATCGGCAGTTTGTGGAGGATATCGCCGCCATCTGGTTGGAGATGTGGTGTGTGTATCATCCGATGGGGCTGACCGTTACCCGACGTGACGGCACCCAGACGGTGATTGACGCCGACGCGCTGCGCCGACTGCAGGTGGCCATTCGCATCGACATATCCAGCGAGTCGCCCTATTCCAAATACGCGGCGGCGCAGGCGCTGGACAATCTGTTTGCAGGCGGACATTTGAGTTTTGAGGAATACGTCAGCCTGCTCGACGACAGCTCGGCGCTGCCCAAGGGCAAGCTGGAGCAGATCATACAAGCGCGCAACACCCTTGCGTAAACAGGGTGAGAAAGGATAGATATGGAACAACCGGTACAGACCCCCCAGGAGAACGCCGCCTTTGCCGCCATGCGCCGAGCCAAGGAGCGCGCCGAGCAGGAATTGGGCGCGCTGCGGGCCGAGCGTGAGAGTTGGCAGGCGGGACAGCAGGAGTTGAGCGAGCTACGCGCCGCCCGTGACCGCGCCACGGTGGAGAAGGATATTGCGGCCATTCAGCAGGTTTACCCCGACTTTGCCGCCGGCGGCATCGAGGACCTGCCCGACGCCTTTATCCGCATCATGGCCACCGGACAGGTGGACGCGCTGACGGCATACGAAATTCTGGCCGCGCAGCAGGCTCGCCGAACCACCACACCGCCGCCCATCCCCGGCGCCGTGGAGACCACGGGAAGTGAGAGGAAGGAGTTTTACGCTCCCCAGGAAGTCGATCGTCTGACCGATCGGGACTTCAAAAAAGACCCCGGACTTTTGAAACGCATTCAGAAGTCTATGACCAAATGGAAATAAAGGAGAAGAGGAAACATGGCTTACAACAATTTCAAACCTATCGTATGGTCCCAGCACATTCAGCACGAGCTGGAGGCCGCCTCGGTGATGCAGGAGGACTGCAACACCGAATTTGAGGGCGACGCCAAGCGCGGCACCCGCGTGAAGATTTTGGGCGTGACCCGTCCCACCATCGGCAACTATACCGGCACCGACATCGGCGCGCCCGAGGAGTTGGCCGATACCGAGCAGTATCTGGACATCGACCAGGCTAAATTCTTTAACTTCGGCGTCGACGACGTGGACAAGGCGCAGTCGATCGAAGGGCTGATGCCGGCACTCATGCAGGAGTCGGCCGCTGCGCTGGCGCAGGAGCGTGACCGTTTCATCGCCTCCAAGGCGGTGGAAGCGGGCAAGCTGTCCGAGTCGCTGAGCATCACCGACGCCGCCGCCGCCAAAGCGGCCGTGGACGACGCCTTCGTCTGGCTGTGGTCCAACGACGTCAAGATCAACGACGAGGTGGTCATCACCGTTACCCCCTGGTTCTACAACCTCTTTAAGGAGGCCTTGACGGCGCTGTATACCGACAATCTCGACCTGATCAAGCGCGGCATTGTCGGCATGTATAACGGCGCGACCGTTAAGATCTCCACCAACCTGCACAACGACGGCACCGACGATTATCTGATGATCCGCACCAAGAAGGCGATTGCCTTTGCCGGTCAGATCAATCAGACCGAGGCCTACCGTCCTGCCCAGCGTTTTCAGGACGCCGTGAAGGGTTTGGATACCTACGGCGCCAAGGTGGTACGACCCAAGGAACTGTACGTGATCAAGGCGCATAACGTCTGATCCCGGTCCCAGGCTCCCCCTGCCCGCAGGGGGAGCCGATAAGGAGGAATGATATGAAAACATGGAATCAAATCGTCAGTGAGATCGTGCGGCTGGGCGGGCAGGAGATGAGCCGCTACGAGCGCGCGCCGCAGACCTTCGTGCAGGCGGTCAAGATGCTGAAGGCGGGCGGACGCATCG
>CALBKB010000041.1 GCA_937892635.1 uncultured Clostridia bacterium | reverse complement strand
AGCTCTTTTTTCATAACAATCACGTTCCTTATAAGGATACCGGTTGAATAAGCCGCATATATTCTTCAAAAGTAACGAATTCATAGCCCATCTTTTTAAGCATCCGTATTATCATATCAATTTTGACACGGTAATTATTCAATCCGTGGGACAGATAATATTGATCGTGTGGTTTAAGGTTTTTTATTTGCGGCACCTTATGGCGCGACAATTCAAACGGATGCAGATAGAAAACATAATAATCATTTTCAGCCACATACCGATTGATCAGTCCCAGAATAAACGGCCAGACGCTCAGGCGCACATAACCACCGCCAGAAATTGGAAAGTTATGATTGAAGATTTTCTGACACGGGATACCGAATTCAAAAAAGCCGTTTTTATGAAACACGTGCTTAAGAATCTGCTTAAAATCGCTGATATCTACATGCTTCTCATGGGGGCGTTGAGAAAAATCCATCCAACTGGAATCATACCGAAAACCCAATTCACGTAAAATATCCAAACGCTCATTATCCATGCTGAAAAAAGGCGCACGATACCCCAGAATCTCAACGCCGAAATCTTCTTCCAACTTTTTCTTAGCATGACTGATGGTTTCGCGAAACTGGCGATTGCTCATGGTCAGCGGAGCTTGATGATCGTAACCGTGCAAGGCAATCTTATGCCCGCGCTTAATGTATTGATGCATTTTTTCCTTGACCGCATCAGCCGCATGACAAACGGTAAAAAGCGTGGCTTTGATCCCGTGCTTATCCAGGAGATTAATATACTCGTCTACACCGTCCAGCATCTCATTTTCAACATGATAGCCACTTTCACGCACACAGCCGGTGTCCGAGAATTCCTCCATATCCATTGTAAAAATTGCATATTTCTTAGCCATTTATAAAATCCACTATCGCCCGGTCGTAGGCATCCTTATTGTTAATGCGCAAATGAGAATGGCATCCGGTATCAAACCACACGATCTGCTTATCCGGACTATTGCAAGCATCATACAATTTTTGACTCATCGGCGGAATGGAAAACAAGTCCTGCTTGCCGTAAATAAACAAGACGCGATGCGTAAGGCGTTTGACTAAACGTAAAGGCGCCGTTTTGCGCAAATTGGTGCCCGTATGCCGATAAATATTGAACATTACCAAATCCAATACCGGAAACAACGGGCGTTTATCCACGATCATGTGCTGGCGGAATGTCTCACGAAAAGACACATAGCACCCCTCGGTTACCAGCCCTTTTATGCTGGCCGGACTATTCGGATGAGTCATGGCCAGCAATGCCGTGGACGTGCCAACGCAAATAGCATGCAAGTAAATTGACTTTACATTAAACTTTTCTTCCAAAAAGCCGATCCATGCCAACAGATCCCGGCTTTCTGCTTGACCGATGGTATTGTATATACCGTCGCTTTTCCCATGGGCGCGTGGGTCAATACACAGAACATTCATCCCGGCTTGCGCATAGGGTTGAGCAAAATAGTAGGAGTACATCAGGCACTCAGCACGGCCCGGCAGGATAATGACGCAACGGTCGGTGTCGGAAAAGCGATAAAATTCACCAAAGAGCGTCAGCCCTTCATTCCGGATCTTAACTGATTGCTTATAGGCCTTGTTTTCTTGTGCCCATGCGCAGCCCTGTTCCCACATCGACAACTGTTCTTTATTTTCCGGTGCTGAGCAATCTCTTCCCCACTTATCAGGCGTTGACTTGACCAGAAAATCCTTATATACGCGATTGGCAATCGGTACGGTAATATACAACATGTACCCTATACCGCAGCCAAGCAGGAGCATAACTGCTCCGATGATCCACCACATAACAGCCTCCATAAACAGTATCGAATTAATTATAGCAAACCTTTCCCTCTTTTGCACTACTTTTTCGAAAAAAATCGCAAAGACAAGAATAATGTTGAAAAATGTCGATGTATATGTTAATATATATCTTGTATTTTTATAAGTGAAGGAGTCATGGCATGGCAAACTATGTAATTATTCCAGACACTTCCTGCGACCTGTCCCGGGATCTGCGTGAACGATTCGGAATTAGTGATTATTTGCGAGGTGTTGTCTATTTCCCGGACGGCCGCACTGTGTCGTCGGATTTGGATTGGGGTGTAATTACTCCCGATGAATATTACAATTCCATGGACAGGCGATCCCCCCTGTATAAGACGGCAGCGCCTCCCCTGGGAGATACTACTGCTATCTTTGAAAAGCATTTGGCAGCCGGTAATGACGTGCTGAGCATTTCCCTCTCCTCCGGACTTTCCTCAACTTACAACGACTGTGTGCGTATCGCAAAGGAATTGATGGAAAAGTATCCCGAGCGCAAGGTTATTTGTGTCGACTCACAGAGATATTCAATGGCCTTAGGCCTGCTGGTTGTATCCGCTTGTTTAAAGCGCGAAGAAGGTGCAACCATTGAAGAAAACGCGGCCTATTTGAACCGGGAAAAACATCGCATTCATCAAATGGGAATTATGGACGATTTGTTTTTCTTGGTAAAAACGGGACGAGTCAGTAATTTTAAAGCCTTTTTCGGCAATCTGATCGGTATTAACCTTACCGCAGACTTCAACAACAAGGGCATGTCGGAAGTATTGGGGCGATTTAAGGGAAAACGGTCGGCTTTAGAAGCCGTGGTTCGCTATATGGAACGCACCATCGTCAACCCTAAGGAACAGACCATCTTCTTAGTACATTCCAATCGTTGCGCGGCTGTCACTGCCCTGGAAGAGATGATTCGCGAACGTATTTGTCCCAAAGAGATCATTAGCGGCGTGGTCGGCATGAGCTGCGGCGCCTCCATTGGCCCCGGCCTTTGCGCGGCCTTTTATAAGGGCGAATCGCTAAGCGATGACTTGGTTGTCGAGCGTGGCATTATGAACCAAATTGCCGCAGACATGAAAAAGTAACAACACCAGAGGTGAATCATGAGAGCATTTGCTGTTATCACAGACTCAACCTGTGATTTAGGAAAAGAATTGCGCGAGAAGTATGACATTCTTTATGCGCCGATGAATTACGTGATCGATGAGAAAGAATATCCTGCGTTATTGGATTGGGAGAGTCATAGCGCAAAAGACTTTTATGCCATGATGCGTAATGGTATACAGATCCGCACGACACAGGTTCCCCGCGAAACATATGTAAACCTGTTTACGGAGCAGATCCTTTCGGGTAAAGATGTTCTTTACATATCCTGTTCTTCAGCCCTGTCCGGGTCAATTCATGTTGCCCGCATGGTGGCTAAGGAGCTCAGCCAAACCTATCCCGATGCCAAGATCTATTGTGTTGATTCGCTGATCAGTTCGCTTGGTCAAGGCTACTTGGTTATGAAGGCCGCCGAGTTGCGCAACAGCGGCAAAACAGCCGAGGAAACGGCCGCCTATATTGAAAATGTCCGTTTACAGGTAAATCAGGTTGGCACCGTCGGCAATTTGGAGTATTTGCGCCGTGTGGGCCGAGTAACCGCATCCAGCGCCTTTTTTGGCAACCTCTTCGGTGTAAAACCCATCATTATTTCCGATAGAATTGGGCAAAATCTTGCCATTAAAAAGGTGAAAGGCGCTCTAAACGCTAAGAAAGAAATTGCCGCCGTACTCGCTCAAGCAATAATTAATCCCGAAGAGCAGACGTTGTATATTTCCCATGCTGATGCACGCGACGATGCGGAGCAGCTACGCGATGAAATTTTAAAAATTGCACCCTTTAAGGACTGTTATATCAATTACATCGCTCCCATTGTCGGAGCCTCGGTTGGCCCCGGTACCATTATTGCCTTCGGTTTTGGTAAAGAGGTTACCGCAGAAGGAGGAAAATAATAATGTCGATCGAGAGGCTGGACGGCCTTTTGCTTTCTAACATTTTAGAAAACGGCTATCGTAATCTTCGCCGTAATATGTCCGTTATTGATGAACTCAACGTATTTCCGGTTCCCGATGGTGATACCGGCAAAAACATGACCATTGAAGGCGGCGTTCTCAAAGCCAAACCGGCAATGCAACACGCAGGTCATACCATGCAACAGATTGCTCAGGGAACACTCTTGTCAGCGCGTGGGAATTCGGGCGTCATTCTTTCTCAGTTTATTCGCGGACTAGCCAATGGTATGGCGGATAAGGAGCAGTTAACGACAGCTGATTTTATACGTGCTCTGCGCTGCGGCGTTGACAAAG
>CALBKB010000040.1 GCA_937892635.1 uncultured Clostridia bacterium | reverse complement strand
GGACAAGGCTTTTGCCGTACTGTTATGGAGATTGCTGAGAATTATCCGTCTCAGGTGTTACCGATTTTGATGAATTTTTTGTCTACGCACGATACGCCGCGTATCCTTTCGTTGCTCTCGCCGTCAGCTCCGCCGACAGATAAGGACGAATGTGCTTTCTATCGTATGAGCGATACGGATAGGGAGCAGGCCATACGGCGATACCGTTGTGCCGCCTTTCTGCAGTTTATACTTCCCGGTATGCCCTGCCTCTATTATGGGGATGAGATTGGCAGTGAGGGGTTGGGCGACCCCTTTTGTCGACGCTGGTTTGACTGGGATGCTGTTAAAAATAATGCTATACACGATTTCATTAAAGAGCTTGCACGACTGCGCAATCGCAATAAGGTGTTAGCGCATGGTGATGTTAACGTTGCTGTCGATGGCCCAGGTTGCATAACAGTAACGCGCGCATATAACGGTACGATTTGTCGTGCTACGGTCAATGTTGGGGCAGAAATGACCAAGATGCAAAAAGGAAAAATTATATTTAAACACGGTGCTGACAGTAACGGAAATACCATCCGCATGCCTTCGTATTCTTTTGTGTGTGAAATGTACTAATTTTTTAGTATGATTTGTTGACAAGGGATTGGTGATATGTTATAATATCACCAATCTTTAAGTCGATACAGAGAGATCGGCAAGATGGACGGGATGCTGTGCGGTTCAGTATCCGTTGCCTTGCTGCATCCAGCAAGGTTTTTTGTTAACAAGGGGGCTATTATGACACAACTGAGAGCGAAAATTTTCAAAGTGAATTCTTTTCCGCAGTTTTGTCCCGCTGTTGCGGACTTTTTGCCGTCCCTTGAAATTTCTGCCGAGCCTGAGGGCTCTCAATATGTTGTTTTTCCCGGCTTTTGCGATGTGCATGTGCATTTTCGTGAGCCGGGTTTTTCGTATAAAGAAACCATTCGTTCCGGTTCCTGTGCGGCCGCTGCCGGCGGTTATACGGCTGTTTGCAGTATGCCTAATCTCAATCCGGTGCCGGATGGTATGTCCTCGTTGCAGCAGCAACTGGATATGATACAAAAAGATGCCTGCATATCGGTGTACCCCTATGCGGCCATTACCATTGGCCAGCGCGGTGAACAACTGGCGGCTATGGCTGACATGGCGGAACATGTGATAGGGTTTTCGGATGACGGACGTGGTGTTCAGAATGAAGATCTCATGCGTCAAGCCATGGTAAAAGCCAAGTCGCTGGGGAAGATAATTGCGGCACATTGTGAAGATAATTCCTTGCTCCATAGTGGCTATATTCATGATGGGGTTTATGCAAAAACACACGGTCACGCCGGCATATTGTCGCAAAGCGAATGGGGGCCGATAGCCAGAGATTTGAAATTGGTCCAAGAAACGGGTTGCTCTTATCACGTTTGCCACATTTCAACCAAAGAAAGCGTGGACCTGATCCGACGCGCCAAGGCGATGGGCTTGGATGTAACTTGTGAAACGGCACCGCATTACCTGGTTATGGATGATGGAGATCTTCAAGAAGACGGTCGTTTTAAAATGAACCCGCCGCTTCGCAGTGCCGAAGACCGGGAAGCGCTGGTCGCCGGCCTGGTGGATGGTACGATCGATATGATTGCAACCGATCATGCGCCGCATAGTGCAGATGAAAAAGGGAAAGGCTTAAAAGATAGCGCATTTGGTGTTGTTGGTCTTGAAACGGCCTTCTCGGTTATGTATACGCGTTTGGTAAAAACGGGTGTGATCTCCTTGGAACGACTCATTGAGTTGATGGCAATCAATCCGCGTAAACGCTTTTCGATTCCCTTAACCAATGATTTTACTGTGTGGGATCTTTCCCGAGATATTACTGTGGATCCCAAATCCTTTATGTCGCTGGGCAAGGCGACGCCTTTTGCCGGTCAAGTCCTAACGGGTAAATGTCTGGCGACCGTTTATAACGGAAATATTGTATACAATCAACTTGGCTGATAAGGAGAAATACCATGGCAAAAAGAACAGATATTAAAAAAGTATTGATTATCGGCTCCGGCCCGATCGTAATCGGTCAGGCGGCGGAGTTTGATTATGCCGGTACGCAGGCCTGCTTAGCTCTCAAAGAAGAGGGATATGAGGTTGTTTTGTGCAACTCCAATCCGGCTACCATCATGACCGACACCACCATTGCTGACAAGGTATACATGGAGCCCTTGACGCTGGAGTATATTGCAAAAATCTTACGTTATGAGCGTCCGGACGCCATAGTCCCCGGCATCGGTGGGCAGACAGGTCTGAATTTGGCGATGCAGCTGGAGAAGAAGGGCATCCTCAAAGAATGTGGTGTTGAATTGCTTGGCACCAGCAGTGAGAGTATTGAACGCGCTGAAGACCGTGAACTGTTCAAGGAGCTTTGCCAATCGATCGGTGAACCGACCATTCCTTCGGAAATCACCTACAATCTCGAAGAAGCTAAGAAGGCAGCGGCTGAGATTGGCTATCCGGTCGTATTACGTCCGGCCTTTACCTTGGGCGGTACCGGTGGCGGATTTGCCTATAATGAGGAAGAGCTTATTGAAGTTGGCATGAATGCCTTTAAACTCTCTCCCGTGCATCAGGTGCTGATCGAAAAAAGCGTAAAAGGCTATAAAGAGATTGAATTTGAGGTTATGCGCGACTCGAATGACCATGCAATTACCATCTGTGGCATGGAGAATCTTGACCCTGTCGGTGTGCATACCGGTGATTCTATCGTTGTTGCGCCGATTTTGTCCTTAAACGAGCATGACCTGAAAATGCTCAACGACAGCGCCATTAAGATTATTCGTGAGCTCAAAATTGAGGGTGGATGCAACGTACAGTTTGCCCTCAATCCCAATTCCAGCGAGTATTATCTAATCGAGGTCAATCCTCGTGTATCCCGCTCCTCGGCCTTGGCCTCCAAAGCCAGCGGTTATCCCATTGCGCGCGTAACGGCTAAAATTGCGCTGGGTATGCCGTTGGAAGAGATCCCGGTTGCCGGCGGAACGGCAGCGATTGAGCCCAAGCTGGATTATATTGTGGCCAAATTCCCGCGTTTCCCCTTTGATAAATTTACTTCTGCTCCCAATACGTTGGGTACGCAGATGAAGGCGACGGGTGAAGTCATGGGTATTGGTTCCACCCTGGATGAATGCTTCCTCAAATCCGTTCGTTCGTTGGAGACGGGTGTGGACCACGTGTATTTGGCTAAATTTGATGAGATGTCTCAAGAGGAATTGTTGGCTTATATTAGTGAATTCCGAGCCGATAACATCTTTGCGATTACACAGCTGATTCGTCTTGGCGTTTCGCTCGATCATCTTCATGAAGTTACGCAAATCACGATGTTATTTTTAGAGTGTCTTAAGCGCATCGTGGACATGGAAAATCTGTTGCGTGAAAAACCGCAGGATGAAACGGCTTTGCGTGCCGCCAAACAGCTTGGTTTTTCCGATTCGTTTATCGCACATCTGTGGAATGTCGACGAACTGTCGGTATACAATCAGCGCAGAGCGGCAGGCATTATCCCGGTGTATCGCATGGTTGATACGCTGCATACGGGTAAATACATTGCTTATCTGTATTCGTCCTATATGGGAAAGAACGATTCTCGCCTAACCAGCAAGAAGAAGATCGTCGTCTTGGGAGCCGGCCCGATTCGTATCGGTCAGGGCGTAGAGTTTGACTATTCTACCGTTCATGCTGTACAAACCATTAAAAACTCCGGTTATGAAGCGATTATAATCAATAATAATCCGGAAACGGTTTCTACCGACTATACAACGGCGGACAAGCTTTATTTTGAACCGCTGACGCCGGAAGACGTTATGAACATTATTGAGTTTGAACAGCCTGAAGGCGTTGTGGCGTCTTTGGGTGGTCAGACGGCTATCAATCTGGCCGAGCCGCTTATGGCGCGTGGTGTTAAGATTATCGGTACCGACTGTGAAGCCATTGATCGTGCTGAAAACAGAGATCGATTTGAGAAGATCCTTAAAGAGCTTAATATTCCGCAGCCGCAGGGCAAGGCGGTTACACGCATTGAAGATGGTTTGCGCGCCGCTGCCGAGATTGGATATCCGGTATTGGTTCGTCCTAGTTTTGTCTTGGGTGGACGTGCCATGCAGATCGTTGCCAATGAAGAGCAACTGCGTCATTATCTGAAGACGGCTGTTGAGATTGATGTGGATAAGCCGGTCTTGGTGGATAAGTATATTCAGGGTAAAGAGGTTGAGGTTGACGCCATTTGTGACGGACACGACGTGTTTGTACCCGGCATCATGGAATTAGTTGAGCGTACCGGTGTCCATAGTGGTGACTCGATCAGTGTCTATCCCACATTCAGCATTTCGAATAAGGTAAAAGGGATTATTCTGCAATACGCCAAAAAGCTGGGCTTAGGTATCGGTATTGTTGGCCTGTACAATATCCAATTCATTGTAGATGAAAAGGATGACGTGTATATCATCGAGGTTAATCCTCGGTCTTCGCGAACCGTGCCCTTCTTGTCTAAGTCCACCGGATATAGCTTGGCTGACATTGCAACTGAAGTTATCCTCGGTAAAACCTTAAAAGAGCAGGGGATCTTTGATATTTATCCGGAGGAAAAGAAGAGATGGTATGTTAAGGTTCCCGTTTTCTCC
>CALBKB010000039.1 GCA_937892635.1 uncultured Clostridia bacterium | reverse complement strand
ATCCTGCACCTCATGCACCGTGCAGATATCTTCAAAAAAACGATAGCACTCATCCACCGTTTCCAACTGCAAAATCACTTCAAACAGACGGTCGATGGACGGAGAATGTAAGTTGGCCATAATATACCCCTTATGTGTATTTGATTGGCATTTTAGCACTTTATTGCGATAAAGTCAAGGGCAATTCATAAAAAAGAGAGAGAATTTTTATTCTCTCTCCTCGATGGCGGTGACAAATAGGATATTATCCTTGACGTAGAAGCGAATATCGTAGGCGGCAAAGGCCATACAATAGGTGCGTTCATCTTCCTGATAGGCAGGACGAGGGTCTTGAGCGAGACAATCGATAACCGTTTGGCGTTTGTCTTGAGGCAACCGTTCCAGCAGGTGTTTGGGGAACTCGACCTGCAAGCGATAGTCCTCAAAATCGGCAGCATAACCGCCTACGGCGTCGGGGATGGCATCGGCAAAAGGCAGATAGGGTTTGATATCATAAAGGGGCGTACCGTCAAGCAGGTCGACACCCGAAACGACCAATTCTCCCTTCTCAACCCGTTCGAGTTTAACAACCGAAAGCCCAATGGGGTTGGGGCGGAAGGGGGAGCGGGTGGCAAAGACGCCGATGCGGGTATTGCCGCCCAGACGAGGCGGGCGGACGGTGGGCGACCAGCCGTCACGATGAGATTTGGAAAAATCAAAAAGGAGCCACAGATGGGAAAAGCCTTCGATGCCGCGCAGAGCGTCAGGGTTACGGAATTCCTCTTCAAACACGATGCGACCAGACAAAGACGGCACCCGCCCGCTTTGGCGGGGGATGCCGAATTTATCCTTGAAATCGGTTTGAATATGTGCTATGACTTTCATTCTACGATGGTACGAATCCAGCCCTCGGGGCCATCCAACTCGCCCATCTGGATGCCGCGCAGGGTGTCGTAGAGTTTTTTGGTATAGGGCCCCATCTCTTGCATGCCGAAGAGATATTCGGTATCGCCGTTAACGATCTTGCCGACCGGCGAGATGACGGCAGCGGTGCCGCACAGGCCGCATTCGGCAAAGTCGCCCAGTTCTTCGACGGCAACGGGACGTTCTTCAACCTTCAGACCCAGCACGTCTTTGGCGACGGTGAGCAGAGAGCGACGGGTGATGGAAGGCAGAATGGTATCCGACTGGGGCGTTACGACGGTGCCATCCTTCTTAATCAAGATGATATTGGCGCCGCCCGTTTCTTCGATATAGGTGCGGGTAGCCGAATCTAAATAAACATTCTCATCATACCCTTTATTATGAGCGTCAACGATGGCGTGGAGGCTCATGGCGTAGTTAAGGCCGGCTTTGATATGACCGGTGCCGCGGGGAGCGGCGCGGTCGAAATCGGAGATACGCAGCGTTAACGGCTTGACACCGCCCTTAAAATACGGACCTACGGGCGAAACGAAGACGCGGAACTCAAATTCGTTAGCAGGTTTGACGCCGAGAATAGCGTCGGAGCCGAACATAAAGGGACGGACATAGAGCGATGCGCCGGTGCCATAGGGAGGCACATAGTCGGCGTTGGCCTTGACGACCTGATCAATGGCTTCCAAAAACTTATCTTCGGGGAAGACGGGCATTTCCATGCGACGGCAGGAATCGGCCAAGCGCGCGGCGTTGAGGTCGGGACGGAAGGTGACGATGCGACCATCCTTAGTGGTATAGGCTTTCAGACCTTCAAAGACGGTTTGGGCGTATTGCAAAACGCAGGCACATTCGGTCATGGTGATGGTGGCCTGATCGGTTAAACCGCCCTCATCCCACGAGCCGTTTTTATAATGGGCCACGTAGCGTTGTTCGGTTTGTGTATAGCCAAAGCCAAGGTTGGCCCAATCTACATTTTTACTCATTACGGTAACCTCCTGGTGGAATACAAGGATTATAGCACAGCATAGAATGTCTGTCAAATTTCTAATATAGACAAACGGGAAATTTTGTGGTATACTGACAAAAAATGACGGCCTCAACCGTCAATAAATAAAGGAGAATCGCTATGAAAAAGATCTTATGTGCGGTCCTGGCATGTGCTCTGCTTCTGAGTTTAGCAGCATGTGGCCCAAGCGAGATCACGGCCGCCACCGAGGAACAGTTGGCCAAATTCAATTTCAGCGTGGTTCAGGTAGATAAGAGCCAGAACCTGAGCGTGAGCTGGGACAACGGCAAAGCCCTCAAAGAGGTAGACGTAACCGTTAAATACGGTGATATTAGCTTGGGCGGCATCACCGTTAAGGGCACAGACGGAAAGGCCGAATTGATGGCCCGTTACGGCAAGTATACCTTGGACATTGTTGCTACTGAGAAAAACAACAAGAGATTCCGCGTAGAGACCGAGGTTGCTTTGGCGGCAGACAAATACATCATTGCCCCCATTTCCGGTTCGATGCCGCAGTTGTATTTTACCCTTAATCTCGATGAGATTACCAACAAGGGCGAAATTCCTGCCTTCGTTTGGCTGGCACGTCCTGACAGCTGGAATTGGGAAAATCTGCCCAAGAACGTATTTATGATGCCGACGGCGACTCGCGAAGAGGTGCTGACGCATAACAACTATGATCGCATGATGGCAGCGACCAAGGCGTATATTGCCGACCTGTTTGCCGTCAATCCCGATGCCAAGTTTGACCTGTACATCAACGACTTTAACACCTATGCCTATGTTGATCTGCTCGTTGGCAACGGCGTACCCGAAGAGAATTTCCACGTAACGCTGCTTTCTGACGGCGGTGCTTCCTATGCGGCCTTTAACGAGGCGTTTAACCCCGACGATGCCGACTTTGATGCTGATGCCAAGTATGAGCAGATGGCGCAGAATCTGGATGCTGTGTATAGCGAGGTCAAGCAGGCCGGCGCCTACACCTATGACGGCAACTACACCGTTTCGACTTCGGATTTCCGTCAGTACAGCTATGTAGCGGCCAAAGAGAAGACCAACGTCGAGTGGTGGGTATTGCGTCCGCGTGCCGGCGTGCTGTGCTCGCCCGATGAAGAGTTTATCGATCGTGTGCTCAATGAAGAGGTGAGCAAGGCCCCCTACGATGCCGAGAACAGCATCATTGAGGAGCGCAACTTTGCCGCACCGCTGACGGCCATGGACGATGCGCAGAAGACGGCGCTCAAGGCTCTGTATAACTTTAACGGCGAGTTGTTCGAGCAGGCTGAGAAGGAAGGCAAGAAGGCCATGATGATTCTGGGTAGCTGGGCTACCGCCGAGAATGAGCCGGATTTTGCCGCTTACGTAAACCTGATCAAGTTGGTATACGGTGATGATTTTGTTTACTACTACAAGGGTCATCCCAACACCCCGACCAGCACCGTGCCTGAGAAGCAGGAGCAGCTCAAGCAGCTCAACCTGATTGACGTAGAATCTTCGATCAATGCCGAGTTGATCCTCTTCTTCTATCCTGACATTTATATGTGCGGTTACAACTCTTCGACCTTTATGTCGGTTGAGAGTGAAGAAATGGCATGCGCCATCTTCAATATGACCAAGGCGCAGGCTGCCGAAAACGAAGGGACCGAGAACTACCGTGATCTGATCGGACTGTATCTGTCGCGGATCGAGGATACGTCGCTCTATGCCGAGTGCACCGAGGCCGATCACGAGTATTTCCTGATGGAGTACAACAATCCCGAGGCGAGTCTGAAATATTTGATCTATGATGCCACCGCCAACACCATCCTTGGCGAGCCTCAGGCCTAAACAAAGATAACAAAAAAAAGGAGCAAGCAAATGCTTGCTCCTTTTTTATTTACCAGGTGCGGACACCGTCGATATGGATGAAGCGGACCTGATCATAATTGTAGCTGGACAGTGGACGGTCTAGGGCATCGTAGGTGTGAGCAGCGACGAGGATTTGAGGGCGCA
>CALBKB010000038.1 GCA_937892635.1 uncultured Clostridia bacterium | reverse complement strand
CGCCGCAGCGAGGATTTTTACTCCCCCGGCAAGAAGATGGGTCTGCGCCCCGACCGCGCCACCATCGTCTATGCCCGCGCCCTGCGCCGCCTTTTCCCCGATAGTTATATCGCCATCGGCGGTCTGGAAGCCTCTCTGCGCCGCTTCGCTCACTACGACTATTGGGATGACGCCGTGCGCCCGTCGATTTTGCTGGATGCGCAGGCCGATCTGCTTATGTACGGTATGGGCGAAAAGCATATCGTTGAATTGGCCAAACGCCTCGAAGGCGGCGAGCGCCCCACCGATATCCGCGGCACCTGCTATGCCGTGAAAACCAAAGACTATCAGCCCCGCCCCGTCAAGGAGTGTCCGTCTTTCGAGGCGGTGTCGGCAACTACCGATAAGGGACGGCGCGACTATGCCGTCGCCTGCCGCATCCAACAGTCGGAACACGATCCGGTGCGCGGCAAAACGATCATTCAGCGCCATGGCGATACCATCGTGGTGCAAAACCCGCCCATGCCGCCCTTGACCATGGCCGAAATGGACGAGGTTTACGCCCTGCCCTTTATGCGCCATTATCATCCCTCGTATGAGAAGATGGGCGGCGTGCCCGGCATCGAGGAGGTCAAGTTTTCCATTATCCATAACCGCGGCTGCTTCGGCGCCTGCAACTTCTGTTCGCTGGCCTATCACCAAGGTCGTCAGATCACCTGCCGCAGCCATGAGTCGGTGCTGGCCGAGGCTAAGATAATCACAGAAATGCCTGATTTTAAGGGCAACATCCACGATGTCGGCGGTCCGACCGCCAATTTCCGCGCGCCATCCTGCTTCAAGCAGGAAAAGAACGGCATGTGCCCCGACAAGAAATGCCTCGCGCCCGACAAATGCCCCGCCGTGCAGGTCGATCATCGCGACTATCTGTCCCTGCTGCGTAAACTGCGCGCCCTGCCCAAGGTCAAGAACGTCTTTATCCGCTCGGGCATCCGTTTTGATTATCTGGTGGCCGATACGGACGAGTCTTTTTTCAAAGAGTTGGTCGCCCACCATGTCAGCGGTCAGTTAAAGGTTGCCCCCGAGCATTGCTCGGCCAACGTCTTAAAGCGCATGGGCAAACCGCCTATCGCTGTTTATAACCGCTTTAAAAAGCGTTTTTACGAGCTCACGGCGTCGATGGGCAAAAAGCAGTATCTGGTGCCTTATCTCATGTCGTCCCACCCCGGCAGCACCGTGGCCGACGCCATTGAGTTGGCCCTTTTCCTCAAAAAAGAGCGGATGCGCCCCGAGCAGGTGCAGGATTTCTATCCCACCCCCGGCACGGTGTCCACCTGCATGTTTTATACCGGGCTCGACCCCTATACCATGGAATCGGTCTACGTGCCGCGTACCCCGCAGGAGAAGGCGCAACAGCGGGCTCTCTTGCAATATTTCCGCCCGGAAAACCGCAAATTGGTACTCGACGCCCTGCGCGCCTGCGGCCGTACCGACCTGATCGGTCACGGCAAGGACTGTCTGGTTCCTCCGCCCCCACGTAAAAGGACTTGGCATTAAGCCAAGTCCTTTATGATATCTTTGACACCGTCGAAAATGTATTTGGGGCGGTAGGGGAAGTTGTCAATATCGGAGATCGATGTTACGCCTGAAAGTACCAGCACGGTGTCGACGTTAGACTCGATGCCGGCGATGATATCGGTGTCCATGCGGTCGCCAATGAAGGCAATCTCATTACTGTGACAGCCTAACTTTTGCAGCCCGTGCCGCAGCATCAAGGGGTTGGGCTTGCCCACGAAATAGGCCTTCTTGCCGGTGGCAATCTCAATGGGAGCAATCAAAGACCCGGTGGCCGGCATAATGCCCTTCTCGGTCGGTCCCGTGATGTCGGGGTTGGTGCCGATGAGCTTGGCACCTTTGAGTACCAGGTCAATGGCCTTTTCAATCTTCTCAAAGTTGTAAGAACGGGTCTCGCCGATGACCACATAGTCGGGGTTGACGTCGTTCATATAAATGCGCTGATCGTACAGCGCCTTGGTCAGCGCCGCTTCGCCGATGACGTAGGCGGTGCAGTTAGCCTTTTGCTGATGCAAAAAGGTGGCCGTGGCCATGGCACTGGTATAAAAATGATCGGCCGAAATATCCAAACCGATGCGCCCCAGCTTCATGCTCAGCTCGTGCGGGGTACGCTCGGGAGAATTGGTCAGAAACACAAAGCGTTTGCCGTTGTCCTGCATCCAGTGCACAAACTCGGTCACGCCCTCTAAAATACGGCTGCCGTGATAGATGACACCGTCCATATCACAGATAAAGCCGGCCTTGTCCCGTAATTCATTCATGATGAACACTCCCTTTCTTTTCCTATTTTATAAGATATCGTTATCTTTGTCAATTGTCGATTGACTCGCTTGCATGAGAATGATAAGATAAATAAGAATAGGAAGGGGAGATTTCATGAATTTTTTAGATATGGCAAATTTGCGCCAATCCAACCGCGCCTATACCGATCAGCCGATCGAAAAAGAAAAGCTCGATGCCGTTCTTGAAGCCGCCCGTCTGGCGCCTTCGGCCTGCAACGGTCAGCCCTACCTCATCACCGTCTGTCAGGGCGACACGGCAAAAAAAGTAGCCAAATGCACGCAGGGCATGGGCATGAACGGCTTTGCCACACAGGCTCCCGTCCTGCTGGTCATTTCGGAACAGCCCTATGTCAAAACGGCGGCGCTGGGCGCCAAGGTCAAGGGCAACGACTATCGCTCCATCGACATCGGCATCGTTGCC
>CALBKB010000037.1 GCA_937892635.1 uncultured Clostridia bacterium | reverse complement strand
TGGCCATGACCGGCGAGGTCAGCATCCGGGGCCGGGTGCTGCCCATCGGCGGTCTGAAGGAGAAGACCATGGCAGCTATATTATACACAGCACAAAAATTGCCGATTATTTGCTGGGAAAATCGGTATTTGCCAAACAACGGGGATGAAAAATCGGGCATTTTATTGACTTTTCGCTCAAAAACCGATACAATATTAGCAATGTTTTCCCGAAAAAGAGGGAATAAAACGGATTGTGAAACTTGTCGGGGTAAGGAAAATGAAGCAAAAAAAAGAAACGTGGTGTAAGCGCCGACACGGGGTGGTTAACAGTATACTCAGAGTGTTGATCAGCCCCTTTTCCTATTTCCTATACGGTATGCGCGTGGAGAAATTTAAGGAGCAGGGTGATCGTCAATATCTGATCTTGATGAATCATCAAACGGCATTTGACCAGTTTTTTGTTGGATTGGCCTTTCGCGGCCCCATCTATTACATAGCGTCGGAAGATCTGTTTTCCAAGGGGTGGATTTCGTCTGTTATCCGTTTTTTGGTTGCACCCATTCCCATTAAAAAACAAACCACCGATATCCGTGCGGTGATGAATTGTCTGAAAGTAGCCAAAGAGGGCGGCACCATCGCCATGGCCCCCGAGGGCAATCGCACCTTTTCGGGACGGACGGTGCATATCAATCCTGCCGTGGCATCGCTGGCTAAAAAATTGGGTTTGCCGGTTGCCTTGTTCCGCATTGAGGGCGGCTATGGCGTCCAACCGCGCTGGAGTGATGTCATTCGTCGCGGGCGTATGCGCGGCTATGTGTCGCAGGTTATTGAACCCGAACAGTTGCAATCGCTGAGCAATGAGGAATTGATGCAGCGCATTACCGAAGGCTTGCATGTGGATGAGGCTAAGGCGGATGGACAATATCGCCATGCGCAGACGGCGCAGTATTTGGAACGAGCCATCTACGTGTGCCCCTATTGCGGTCTGTCTAAATTTGAAAGTCATAAGGATATCATTCGATGCACCACATGCGGTCGCGAGATTCGCTATCTGCCCGATAAGAGTTTGCAGGGCATCGGTTTTGATTTCCCCTTTGCCTTTGTCGGCCATTGGTATGATTACCAGTGTGATTTCGTCAATGGGCTTGATCTGCTTGCCGATACTTCGGCGCCCTTATTTAAGGATCAGGCTAATTTAATCGAGGTCATTGCGTATCAAAAGAAAACGATCCTGCAAAAGCAGGCGCCCATCGCGCTGTACGGCGATCGGATCGTTTGCGGGGATCGCGTGTTTGCGTTTGGTGCCATTGATGCCGTTACCGTTTTGGGGCGCAACAAGGTGAATATCTATACGGACGGTCGGATCTATCAATTCAAATCTACTGATAAGCGCTTTAACGCTCTTAAATATGTAAACATCTTCTATCGGTATCGAAACCTGCACGCGGAGGAAAAATATGAACAGTTTTTGGGACTCTAATGTTTGGGGCTCGTTGAGTCTGATTGCCGTTTTATTGCTGAGTCTGCTGGTGGCAAACATGCTCAAACGGTGCATCCCCTTTTTAAAGCGTTCACTTATTCCCACATCGGTTTTGGGTGGCATATTGTTGCTGGTCTTTGCGGAGATTTATCAGGCCATTACCGGTCAGTGGGTCTTTGATGCCAAGTTGTTTAACGGCAGCGGTTCGGCCATGTTGGAGATTGTAACCTATCACGCCTTGGCACTTGGCTTTATCGCTTCCTCCTTTAAGGCGGGCGGCGGCAAATTCGACAAACAGCGCTCGGTTGAGATCTTTAATACCGGTGTTACTACTGTGGCGACCTATCTGATTCAGGCCATTCTCGGTATGGGTATTACCGTTATTGCCGCCATGGTTATTACCGATTTCTTCCCGGCAGCCGGCATTTTGTTGCCCTTTGGCTACGGACAGGGAACGGGTCAGGCCATGAACTACGGTATGATCTATGAAGAACTGGGCTTTACGGGCGGTAAGAGCTTTGGTCTGACCATTGCCGCGTTCGGCTTTTTGAGTGCCAGCATCGGCGGGATCATCCATTTGAACATTTTGCGTCGCAAGAACAAGATCGACATGGAGAAGATCCGCGAGGGCGCTATCGCCATGCAGGAGGTGCAGGGCGAGAACGAAGTTGCCATGGAAGGCAGTATGGATAAACTAACCATTCAGGTGGCACTGGTTATCGGCGCGTATATGTTAGCGTACGTAATGATGAGCTTGTTGGGACTGTTGTTGCCCGGCATGAAATCGACTATCTTTGGCTTTAACTTCCTGCTGGGTGTCATTGCTGCAACCTTGATCAAGTCGGTGCTCAATTTCTGCAACAAGAAAAAGATCATGAAGCGGAAATATGTCAATAACTTCCTCATGACCCGCATCAGCAACCTGTGCTTTGATGTTATGGTCATTTCGGGCATTGCCGCCATTCGTCTGAGCCTGCTCGAACAGTATTGGGGTGTGATCCTCATTCTCGGTGTCGTGGGCTTGTTCGTTACCTATTTTTATAATTATTATGTGGCAAAAAAACTTTTCCCCGCCTATCAGGAGGAACAGTTCTTGGTTATGTACGGCATGCTTACGGGAACGGCCAGTACCGGCATCATTCTCCTGCGTGAGATTGACGGACAGTTCAAAACACCGGCTGCCGACAACTTGGTTTATCAACAATTTCCTGCCATCGTTTTCGGTTTCCCGATGATGCTGTTAGCCAACATGGCGCCGGGCAAGGAGCTGTTGACCCTGGGTATTTTGGTTGTTTTCTTTATCGTGATGAATTTGATATTGTTCCGCAGTTTTCTGTTTAAGAGAAAGAAGAAGGAGGATTAATCCTCCTTCTTCTTTTTTTCTTTATTGGTTGTGGCATCCCGCAGCAGAACGTATAGGGTGGATGCGATGGGTACGCCTAACAGCATTCCGATCGGGCCTGCGATTCCGCCACCGATTGTGACGGCGGCCAAGATCCACATGGCGGGCAGGTTAACGCGGTTGCCCATAATTCGTGGATAGATAAAATTGCCGTCCACTTGCTGTAAGAGAATGAGAAAGATGAGAAACACAAGCGATTGGACGGGGGATTCGGTAAAAATAATAAAGGCGCCTACAATCGCTGCGGCAAAAGCTCCGATAACGGGTACCAATGCGCCAACCCCGACCAATGTCCCCACCATCAGCGGATAGGGGATGCGCAACAGAAGCATACCCAGCATGCACAAGGTACCTAAAACAACGGCTTCGAGCGTTTGCCCTGCCACAAAATTACGGAAACTTTTTCGGGCAACTCCCGAGATATAGGTCAGCCGCATACTCAGCCGCTCGGGAAGCCAGGTTCGCATCAGGCGGGTGAGTTGTTGCTTGAGGATTTCCTTATTGGCTAAGATATATACGGCAAAGACTAAGCCGAACAGGCATTCAATAACCCCGCCCAGTACCGAGCCGATGGTGCCCACGGCCGTATTTACCAAAGCGCCGCTCTGGTCTTTGAGCCAGTTTTGCATAGTATTGAGAGCCGATTCCCATTCAATGCTGGCCAAAAGACGACCGAAAGGAAGCTGTTCAAGCTCATGAACGGGCATATTTCGCAGATGCAGGAGCAGATCGGTCAAGGACTCTATCACAATCTTTATCGCGCGAAACAGCTCGGGAATGATCAGTCCGATGATGCCGGCCAATAATAAAAGGATTAACAGCACGGATAGCAGGATGGCCAGGGGCCGTCGCAATTTATGCAAAAACCTCCGATTAGTTTTTTGAAACAGGCGTTTTTCGAGCAGGCTCATCGGCACGTTGAGGATCATGGCAAAGGCCAGTCCCAAAAGCAAAGGCAAAAATAAGCTGACCAGCCAAGAGATGGCGGCGCCGATTGCGTTCATGTTTCGTAGCCCCAGATAGAGAAGAACACCGGCAATTCCGATGCCGATAATCCATTTGGACCGTTTTTGTTCCATGTGTGCGCTCCTTGTGTAGTGTATCTATATCATATGCACGCAAAACAAAGAAAATCCCGAAAGACTGTTGTCTTTCGGGATTTTTTTTATAAAGGATTATTCAGCGTCGCAATCGCACTCGTCTTCGAGGTCTTCACCGAAATCGATGGTTTCACCGCAATGCGGGCACTCGAAAGCGCCGTCACGCAAGATCTCATCATCCAGCAGTACGTCTTCGCCGCAGACGGGGCACTCGGTCTTGTAGTTAAAGCCGTCATCGCAATCGCAGTCGTCGTCACAGCAGTCGCAGTCGCCGTCGCAGCAATCACACTCGTCTTCGCCGTAGATGTCTTCCTCGATAGCGCCCAGATCCTCGTCGAGTTCTTCTACGTATTCTTCCAACTCCGCCTGCGCATCTTCAAGGTCGCAAACGGTGAGGGCCATGTCATCAAGCAAATCGACAACAGCCGAGATGATCTTCATTTCCTTGCTTTCTTTGTCCACTTCCATGCCTTCCATCAGGCCACGGATGTAAGCAACTTTTTCAGTCAGGGTCATGTTCCATGCCTCCTTGTGAAATATTAGGGGTTACGCTCTTTCCATATACTCGCCGGTACGGGTATCGACGCGGATCTTGTCGCCTTCGTTGATGAAGAGGGGGACGCGGATCTCGGCGCCGGTCTCAAGGGTGGCGGGTTTGGTAACGTTGGTGGCGGTGTCGCCCTTGATGCCGGGCTCGGTCGCCGTTACTTCCAGCTCAATAAAGAAGGGGGGCTCAACACCGAAAACGTTGCCCTTGCAGGACAGGATCTTAACGTCGGTATTCTCCTTAACAAACTTAAAGGAATCGCCCAGAACATCAGCATTGAGAGGGAGCTGCTCATAGGTTTCATTGTCCATGAAATAATACAGATCACCGTCGTTGTAGAGATACTGCATATCCTTTCTCTCGATGTAAGCTGTCGGGAACTTATCAGAGGGGTTAAAGGTTTTCTCGATAACCGCTCCTGTGATTACGTTACGAATCTTGGTGCGAACGAAAGCCGCGCCCT
>CALBKB010000036.1 GCA_937892635.1 uncultured Clostridia bacterium | reverse complement strand
AATAATCACCTATTGTGCCGCGAACCGAAACCCTGCTGATCTCAAAAAGCGTTATTTCGTCAATCGAGAACGCCGTCGAATGGGCACGAGAGCGTCCGACCACGCTGATCTCGGCGCAGGTGGTATGAATGTAGTTAACCGAATCCTCCACCGACACTCCATAATCGCGCAGGGATTGCACAATGCTCTCGTCGTTATAGAAAGCCGGGTGGGTAACGCCGTGCGACAGAACCTCGGCGGCATACTGCAAAATCTCATTACTCGTCTGACGGTTGACCGCCAACGCGCCGTTCGGGTCAGGCTGACGAATGTGATCCAGCGCCGTGATAAACATATAGGTCAAATCGTTTTCGATCAAATTGCCGTCCTTATCCTGACCGCCCACAATAAAGCCGCTGGCCGAACGGGAGAAGACACGAGTCGACACGCCTAAGCACAAACTGTCTACCATATCCTGCGCCTCTTGCTTGGTCAGTCTCCCCTCCTCCATATCCTTCTTATAGAAGGGATACAGATAACGGTCGGGGCGACCCAAGGGATAGAGACCGAACAAATTGCTCAGGAAGAAATGCACGCTTTGAATGGCTTCATGAAAGGTGGTTGCCGGCTCAGCAGGCCCCTTTTTCATCACGGCAGCCACGCGAAGCAGCTCCGACTTTCTCGGCTCAACCGCCGTTTCGGCAAGCTCAGCCGCTTTCTTGGCATAACGCGACGCCAGATCCAGCACCGCATCCAATTCAATCAGGCAGCAACGATAAAATTCATCCTTACGCACCACTTCAAAATCGGGATAGACGTCCACATCGTCATAGTTAAGCTTAGCCATCTGTGCCTCAATTTCGGCCTTGAGCCCATTGACGCCCAAACGCAACAGCTTTTCCAGATCCAACGATAAATGGGTATTGCGCAAACCAAACATTTCCAGCGTCGAGGAAGACATGATAAACATATCGCACAACTCGTCGTAGCGCTTTTGCTCCTCTTCGGTATACTCGGGCAGATACAACTGACCGACCAGCAGCTCATCGTCTAAAATAATGGGCTCAGCCGCATATAACTCGGCCGCCTCCGCATAGGAGCGGCGCAAACGCGAGGTATAGGCATCGTAATGCTTGAGATACCCCTCCAAAAAGGCAAGAGTGATCCAACGGTCGCCGGTACAAAAATGGCGGTATTTTTTATCAATATAGGGATTAGTCTCCTGCGGAACGGGCAGCTTGGCATATTCCACCTTCAGCTTTTGCAGGCGATCACTAATCGGTAACGGTTGATACGTCATGGTATGATTCATCCTTTCTATTCCATAGTAAAGATTCTTAATACATTCACAGTATACGCTATAAAAATTCTTTTGTATAGGATTAAATAACGAAAAGTAGGAAATTTATAAACTAAATTCAAAAAATGGCAGAGAGTTAACTCTCTGCCATTTTCTTTATTGTGCAAGAATATAGACCATACGCGTAGAGCCGGCACTCGGATAGGTGATGGTAACACCTTCGGTCATAAGCTCATGACCGGTCTTCATCACCGAAACACCGGTATCGACATGATTGACCTGATACACGGTATTGGGGTTGAGTCCGCGCAGATAATAGGTATCGGTCAGTTTCGTGCCCTCCAGCGGACAGAAGGTTACCAGATAGCCTCCATCCTTCTCCGAATCGTAGAACTGGTAAGCTGCATTGGTTTGGTACATATCCTTGGGCTCATGGATATATTGCAGATCATACCAAACACCGTAGGAGAGCATATAATACTCATCAAACATAAACTGTTTGCAGAATCGTTGCTGTTCCAAAACCGACAACAGTTTATCAGACTGATTCAAAATACCGCTAGATACCACGCCGGGTGCACCCATATAGGCACGCATATTATAGGTGAAATCGGAATAGTCTTCGGAAATGCCGTCTCCATTGGGATCGCCATTGCCGCACCAAGGATAGCCGCCATCATGGATGGGCAGCCACCAGGTCAGGTTAAAGTTGATCGAACGTTTGCCATCAACATGGCTAAGCTGCGGTTTATCCGCTTTGGTAGAGGTATCGGTACGCCACAGAGGCAAGGAACGGCTCATCATTTCAATATCCAAACGACGGCCGCCCGAAGCACAGTTATCAATAACCAGTCCGGGGTTACGCTCCAACAATTCGTCAAAGAAGTGGTAGAGATTGGTAATATACTTGATCTCGGTCGTGCCGGAGCGACGACCCAATGCGGTATCCCGAGCAGTCCAATAGGCTTTCGGGGAAATGTTGCAGTCGTGACGATACCAGGAAACGTTGTACTCCTTAATGAAGTCATCGACAAACTCAATCATGAAATCGCGTGCCTCATCATTGGAGAAGTCAAAGAGAAGCTTATTCGATCCGTCAATGGAAATGTAATACTCCGGATGCTCTGTGGCCATCCGGGTACCGGCCATGGCGCGTTCCGGCTCGAGCCAGAGCAGCAGATCCATATCGTTCTCTTCCAGATAAGCGCTGATCTGATCGATGTTTCCGTTGGGGAATCGTGTTTGATTCAAGTACCAGTTGCCGACTTCAGACTCCCAAACTCCATCGCTCCAATCTTGATACGTATTCACATTACCAAACCATGTAGCGTCGATCCACAGGCCGGTAAAGTCATAACCTTTTGCCTTGTAAGATTCGAGATTGTCAATAACCGCTTGCTCGCTCTCCGGGAACACCGAAACAAATTTCGGAATCTCAACGATTTGACCGTTTGCATCTTTTGGGGTGTAAGATTTGAGAATCAGGTCACGGAAATTGTTATGACCGGTATCGCTGTCACCGTTATAGAATTGGAGCGTAATGCTGGGGGTACGGATCTCCTCTCCAACATTCAACGTAATGTTTGTCGAATCGCTAAATCCGGCATACATACTTACCACATTGTTGGCATAATCAAAGCCGGCCTTCCATTCACCCGTCCAACCGATGGCACCCATGATACCGCGTGTACCATTGGATACCTCAAAATACGGGAAGGCAATATCCGAAGAGCGTCCACCGGTCTCCTTATTGTTCGTCCAAGCAGGGTTAATTAAGCCGGTCGGCATACTGAAACTGCTTGTTTCTGTCAGATCGATAAATACCGGCTGGAAATCACCAATGCCGGCTTTTGACCCATAAGCCGTAGTCAACTGGGCATTTTCAATCGACAACGTGCTGCTCAGCGGACGTATATAGGAAAAGGAAGGATTAGTTTGAAAAATTCCGCTTGCGTCTTTATCTTTTCTGATATGAACCGTCCAAGACAGAGCCGCCATCTCTTCATCTAAGGTGATATCGGCCCATGCCTTAAATGTACCATTCGACGCGTCATTCAATGTATAAGCGAGGGTCCACGAGTTATCGCCGTTGTCGGTAAACTCTTTGGTCCATTTTGTCGGGAAACTCGCATCGGCAAACCATGTTTCACTGCCCGTGAACGAAAACAGGGCGTCGTTTTCAACTTGTTCTAGCAGCCAGGCTCTGGCATCGGCAGCAGCACCGCTGTTGACGTGATAAGCCTTTGTCACGCCGGTCGCGCGAACGCCGATGGAAGAAATAAAGCTCGGCGTGGCATCAAGAGAAACAAAATTGGACATGTTCTCAAAACCGTAGACTTTCAAGGCAATCACATAATTCTTGGTGGGATCTTTCTGCATGCTCTTGGCGTATTTGGTAAGCAACCAAGAAGGAACCTGGATAGGCATCGACTGTTTATCGTTGAGCACAAGACCAAACGTCATGCTCACGTCGGCGTTTTCAGGCTTAACTAACAGATCGTAAGCCTTCGTGGATGCAAATTCCAGATGAACACCGTATTTCACTTCATAAGCACTGGGCTTAGTGGCATGAGTAACGGTATACGAGAATAAACGGTATCCGCCGTATGCCTTATCATAAACAGGCATAGCGCTGTTGCTGGGCATAAGCAACAGATGCTCGCTGCCGGCACGCTCCTGAGCCAGAACAATACCGCCCCCGCCTTCCGAAGAATCCTTAATCTCACCAAAGACAACCAATGATTCCAGAACGGTCAGTGTTTTGCCGTTGAGATCGAGGGTAGCATCATGGGGAACGGTAAGATTCTTAACCGTCATATCGGTTTCCAAAGACACATCCGAACTTAACAATTGATCACGCCCATCGGTCAGGCAGCAGGCAGTCGAGAAGTCCTCTTCGGTCAGCCATACATAGGTATTGGCAGGAACCGTATAAGGCGCCTGTCGCCACGGATCGGCATGCTCGCTGTCGGCCGGGCAACGCTTAAACGTAGCATACCAAACCGGGCAATACCCATCGGCATCGCCATCCACAGCCGAAATGGAGATAGCTTCGTGCGTCTGCCAAATCTTATTGCCGAACGCATCGGTTGCATCGCAATCGCCGTTGGGGCAACTATGGGCAATAACGATCTGCTTGGGGCTGCTCAGTTTAACCGAATGCGAAAAGACAAGCGCTACCGTCACCTGAGTGTCGGTGATCTCAGTCACCGCGCCACTTTCAAAGACGATTCCGTCAATCGATTCGCTCCAATTCTCAACGGTAATATTCGTATTATGATTACCGACAGAGAAGGATAAAGCCTGGGCCGCGTTGACCGTAGGCAATAAGCCACACATGATACACACGGCCAAGAGCAATACGAGTAGTTTTCCAGCGGGTCTCACAATTTTCATAAGATCACACCTCTGATTTTATTACGATTAAAGTTGGACAATTACGCCTATTTATACCTATTATACACGACATGGGAATGTTCGTCAACCATTTCTCCCTATTGTGAAGGGAAAACTTTTTGTCTCCAACCAGTTTTATTTGGGTATACACGGTCATAGACTGTAACAAAACCCAAGCGCGGGAGGTTTACAGTGAAAGGACAGCCGGAAGATCGGGCCGTGGAGCTGGCCCATTACATAGTGGAAAATCATGCGACAGTACGAGCCGCCGCCAAAATGTACGGCGTTTCCAAAAGTACGGTACATAAAGATATTACCGAGCGCCTGCCCCGCATCAGCGGCAATCTGTACGAACAGGTCAAGCAGGTGCTCAACTACAACAAATCCCAGCGCCATTTGCGTGGCGGTGAGGCAACTCGCCAAAAATACGAGCGCATAGCCGCCGTCAAGAAAACGCCTTAAAACGGAATCATATCGATTCCGTTTTTTTATAGGCACGAGGGGTAACCCCTTTGTAACGCTTAAAAACTTTACAGAAATAGCTTAGATCATTAAATCCGCTATCGTAGGCAGCGCGTGTGATCGAAAGGCCCTTGACCGAAATTTCATGTGCCGCATTATCAATGCGTAATTCATTGATGTAGTCAATCACCGTTTTCCCGGTATATTCCTTGAAAATACGACACAAATATTTAGCACTTAATCCCGATACTTCTGCCAAGGTATCCAAGGTAATGGGGTCGGAAAAGTTCTCCTCAATCCAATCCAACAAGCCGATGACCGTCTTGGCCTGCTGATTATGCGGCAACCGCTGCAAGGGGTGAATATACCCGCCGCTGTAAAGTTGAGATACTAACCGAAACAGCAATCCGCATACCGTCATTTCATAAAAGGCCGGCTGTTCCTTCATGACCGAAAACAGCTCATAACAGGTTTGTTCGACCTCTCCTTGCGCCAATGACCGATCCAGAGCAACGTCGGTATTGATCAGCGGCGCAATATACGGCTCTACCGCATCCTTGCGTCCGCGCCGAAGCAAGTTCAAATCAAAAACCAAACACTCGTACCGACATCCCTGCGGATCGCCGCCGTGCAAACTGCCGCCCGGTACCAGCAGAACCTCCCCTGCCGCCAAACGAATCTCTGAGCTGTTAAGATAAATGGGGAAATACCCCTCCGTTACCCTTATCAGCTCAAATTCCTTATGCCAATGGGGCACCATCACGTATTGCGGATAATGGCTATCAATTTCGTAATATTGTATGGGAAAATCAGGCGAGCCGTGCCGTTTGCGTTCAATATAATCCACATATTTCATAACAAACTCCCCAAAAGTGAATATTGTCATATTTTTAATGATAATTATACAAGTATTATAGCAAATTTCATACTATAATGCAATTATAAAATACTTTTGGAGGTAAAAATTATGGCAAAATCAAGACTGATCGGCGATTATCCGGTTATCGGCATCCGTCCGACCATTGACGGACGTCGTGGCGTGCTGGGTGTTCGTGAATCGCTGGAAGATCAAACCATGAACATGGCTAAGGCTGCCGCCAAGTTATTTGAGGAAAACCTGAAATATTCCAATGGCGAGCCGGTTAAGGTAGTCATCGCGGATACCACCATCGGCCGCGTAGCCGAAGCCGCCGCCTGCGCTGATAAATTCCGCAAAGCCGGCGTTGATATTACGCTGACCGTTACTCCCTGCTGGTGCTATGGTGCCGAAACCATGGATATGGACAAGGACACCATCAAAGCCGTTTGGGGCTTCAACGGAACCGAGCGTCCGGGCGCCGTCTATCTGGCATCGGTATTAGCCACCCATGCCCAGAAGGGTCTGCCCGCCTTCGGCATCTATGGCCATGAGGTACAGGATCTTAACGACACCTCGATCCCTGCGGATGTGCGCGAGAAGCTGTTGCGTTTCGGTCGCGCTGCCGTTGCCGCCGCTACCATGCGCGGTAAGTCCTACCTGCAAATCGGCTCGATCTGCATGGGTATCGGCGGCTCGATCATCGACCCCAACTTCATTGAAGATTATTTGGGCATGCGTGTGGAATCGGTCGACGAGGTCGAAATCATCCGTCGCATGACCGAGGGTATCTATGACGAGGCTGAATTCCAAAAAGCTTTGGCCTGGGCCAAGGAAAACTGCATTGAAAGCTTCGACAAGAACCCTGAGAACCTGCAGAAAACTCGTGAGCAGAAGGATGCCGATTGGGAGTTCGTAGTTAAGATGATGGTCATCATCAAAGATCTCATGAACGGTAACGACAATCTGCCCAAGGGCTGCGAAGAGGAGCGCGTCGGCCATAACGCCATCGCCGCCGGCTTCCAGGGCCAGCGCCAGTGGACCGACTTCTACCCCAACTGCGACTTCCCCGAAGCTATGCTCAACACCTCCTTTGACTGGAACGGTGCAAGAGAGCCTTATATCCTTGCTACAGAAAATGACGTGCTCAACGGTCTGGGCATGCTCTTTATGAAGTTGCTTACAAACAGAGCTCAGATATTCGCCGATGTACGTACATACTGGAGCCCCGAAG
>CALBKB010000035.1 GCA_937892635.1 uncultured Clostridia bacterium | reverse complement strand
CATTAACCCCCGAAAGCGATTGACACCTCTGGTTGCCGTGTATAAATTGATTTGATTCCAGCGCTCCAGGATCTCCTGTTCCCATTGGTGCAAGCCCCACTCCTGTATCAGACATGGACCGAAACAACGCCTATGCTTGACGGTCATGCTGTCCATGGCACACCCGTCACTGTCCACACATAATAAAAACGATTTCTTCTTCATTCTCTGCCTTCCAACTCCCGATTCATGTGCGCCAGATTTTTCTTGTTAAGATTGTAAATGAAGGCCACCCCGATGAATAGGATCACGGCACTGGCCAGATACAAGGCCGGCACCAAATACCGCATGTTTCGCGCCACCTCGGCCGTCTGATTCCCCTCATTGGCGCCCACATACCCCAGCGCCGCCATAACCAATAAAATCAAAGAGGGGCCAAAGCCCTGCGACAGCTTACGGAAAAAGGAGTGAAGCGAATAGATCGTTCCCTCTTCTCGCGTCCCGTTTTTCCATTGATTATAGTCAATGGCGTCGGCCATCAACGACCAGCTGACCGTCGAATAAATACCCAGACCAAAACTATTGACCAACTGGCAGATCACATACACCCAAATACCCTTGCCGTCGGGGGTTATGGGCAAAAACAGCATGGCAACACAAGCCACGATACTGATTAGGGCACCCACCGTGCACAATTCCTTCTTGCCGAACTTGGTCACCAGCGTGCGAACAAAGGGCGTAACGACAATCACGGGTAACATCGAAAAAACCTGAATAATGCCCGATATGCCCACGTTATGAAAATAAGACTGAAACAAGACGGTAACGGCAGCCACACCACCTTGCATACCCAAAAACATACCCATGGCTGCCACCGTTGCCCCCACGGCAGGACGGTTTTTTAGGAAGTTGCGAAAGGCGTGCAAAAAATTAAAGGAGGGTTGCTTCTCGGCCTTGACGGTTATCGGAACGCGCACCACCGTCTTTTTTACCGTAAAAAGAAAAGCAAAAAAGCCCAATACGCCCATAATCAACGAGGCAGTAAAGACGTTTTGCCCAACCAAATTGTCATTGCTGTCATAGATCAGAAAAGGCAAGATGGCCACCGGTACCATGTTACCGATCATCGCCCCGATTGACCGCCACGCCGACAGCGAAGCACGGTCGGCAGGGTCTTTGGAGATGAGCGAAAGCAGCGAACCGAAAGGCACGTTGGCGATGGTGTAAAAAGCATCCCAAATAATATAGCCACCGATAAAAATGGCGACCTTAACCGCCTGCGATGCGTTGGGAAACGGCAGGAAGCACACGGCCCCCGCCACGATCAAACCCACCGCACCAAAGAAAATATACGCCAGAAACTTATTGCGTTTATATTGTCGCCGATCGGCATCGATGAGCGAGCCGATTAAGGGGTCGGTAATCGCCGCCCATATCTGTCCGATCACCAACAATAGGGCATACAGTTGCGATGATAGCCCCATAAATTGTGTCCAAAATATAATCAACGTCGGTCGCAGCGCAAAACTCATGCTGCTACCGATATCGCCTGCCGCATAAGCAAGATTATCGATCATACCGAATTTGCGGTGTTTACCGCTGTCCGTGTGTTGCATTGTCCCATGTTTCCTTTCCTGTTTGCCCTTATTTTGTCTTCTTTTTTGCGTTTTATAAAATGATGCTTGAATTTTTGTTCATAATACAATAAAATAAAAGAAAACATTATGGAGGAACCGTTTATGAAAAGTTCATTTCGTTGGTACGGCGACAGCGATCCCGTAACCTTGGCATACATCCGTCAGATTCCCGGTATGCGTTCGATCGTTTCGGCCGTCTACGATGTTAAGCCCGGCGAAGTGTGGCCGGAAGAAAGCATCAAACATATTGCCGATGAATGCAAAAAAAACGGGCTGGTCTTCGACGTCGTCGAATCCATCCCGGTCACCGAGGAGATCAAACTGGGCAAGCCTGAGCGCGAGCGCCATATTGCCAATTATTGTGAAAACATTCGCCGTTGCGCCAAGTACGGTGTCAAATGTGTCACCTATAACTTCATGCCCGTCTTCGACTGGACCCGTACCCAGCTCGACAAAGAAGGCGGCGACGGCTCGACCAGCCTGGTCATGTACTGGGATCAAATGAAAGGTCTTGATCCCCTCAAAGACGATATCCACCTGCCCGGCTGGGATGCCAGCTATAGCCAGGATGAAGTTCGTGAACTGATCAATGCCTATGCGCAGATCGGCGAAGAGGGCTTATGGTCTAATTTGGAATATTTCCTTAAAGCCGTCATCCCCGTTGCCGAGGAGTGCGGTGTGGTCATGGCCATTCATCCCGATGATCCCCCCTATCCCATTTTCGGCCTGCCTCGTATCATCACCAGCGAGGCCAATCTCGACCGTTTCTTGAAACTGGTCGATAGCCCGGCCAACTCTCTGTGCCTGTGCACCGGCTCGCTGGGTTGCTCGCCCAATAACGATATCCCCGCCATGGTCGAGAAATATGCCGGCATGGGTCGTATCGGCTTTATGCATCTGCGTAACGTCAAAATTTTGGAAGACACCAGTTTTGAAGAAACCGGACATCTCACCCAGAGAGGCAGTCTGGATATGAACGCCATCGTCAAGGCTCTGGTCAAAACCAACTTCAACGGTTATTTCCGTCCCGACCACGGTCGCATGATCTGGGGCGAAACCGGAAAGCCCGGTTACGGCCTGTATGACCGCGCTCTCGGCAGTGCCTACATCAACGGCTTGATCGAGGCCAACGGCGGCACCATCGAAGAATAACATCAAAAAAACAGGAGGCAAACGCCTCCTGTTTTTTATTGCCATGCTTTCATTTCATCCACCAACGATGCCGCCACCCGCAGGGCCACCCCCTGCCCGCTGCCGGCATGCTCAGCCAATACGAAAAAGGCGATGGGCATTTGGGAGTCTGCCACAAAACCGGTAAAGACTGAATGCGCCGCACCGTTATCCTGTTGGGCAGTGCCTGACTTGGCGCCCACCACCAAAGATCCAAACCGATTTTGTCCGTATTGCTTGACTACGTTGTTTTGCATATAATCAACCAATTTCTGAGCCACGGTCGGATCCATCACTTGTTGGGATTCTCCCGCCGGCGCAGGTCGCACGGCACCTTGGCCTCTGACCAAACTACCGCGCAGTTTCAGATCCACCGCCACACCCCCGTTGGCTATGGCGCCCACGTATCGCAAAAAGGCGGCAGGATTAACGGTATCGCGATGCTGTCCGATGGCCGACCAGGCCAACGGTGCCGCTGCCTCATCGGTTGCTTCCACCCGTCCTGCCGGCACGACATAGCCATCCACATTGCCATTTTCGGTCAAACCGACACGCTTCGCCGTTTCTTTCAATTTATCCGCCCCCACCTTCAAGGCCAATTCGCCGAAAGCGCAGTTGCAGGAATTAGCGAAAGCCGCCGCGATATCCTGCTTGCCGTGCGTGCCTGAACAGGTAATGATCTCACCGCCGATCTGACATTTGCCCTTGCAGGTAAAGACCATATCTTCCAATCCATCCACACTTTCCAACGCCGCCTGCAAGGTCACGATCTTAAAGATGGATCCGGGGGTATAAACGGCCGATAAAAACCGGTTAAGATAGCTTCCCTCTTGCGCCTGCTGCGGCGGATCCAAGGGATCAAAGTTGGCAGAACTGACCATGGCGTATATCTCACCGGTCTGATAATTAAAGACACCCACTGCGCCATTGTGCTCCCCCAAGGCCTTGGCCGCTGCGGCAGACAATCGCGCATCTATATTGAGCAATACCGTACACCCGCCGTTAGCATAGGTATATACGCCGTTCATATAACCAAAATCAATCCATTCTTCCCGGCATCGATAGATCAAGCCGCTGCCGATATTCCCTTGCATATCTCCAATGACATGCACCACGGCACGACGCACCGCCGCATCCTCATGCCAAAAGATCTGTCCGTTTTCCGACGAAAACAGCAGTGTTCCGTTACGATCGGTAATGCGAAGATTCTTCAAGACGG
>CALBKB010000034.1 GCA_937892635.1 uncultured Clostridia bacterium | reverse complement strand
TACCGATGGGGCAATGGATGATGTTGGTCTTGTCCAGACGGTACTCGATCTTACCGGCTTTGATCTCCTTAACGGCATCGGCCACGTTCATGGTAACGGTGCCGGCCTTGGGGTTAGGCATCAGGCCCTTAGGACCGAGGACTTTACCCAGACGACCGACTACGCCCATCATGTCGGGAGTAGCAACGACAACGTCAAAGTCGAAGAAGTTTTCCTTCTGGATCTTCTCTACCATATCCTCAGCGCCGACAAATTCAGCGCCGGCAGCGGTAGCAGCCTCGGCCTTATCGCCTCTGGCAAAGACAAGAACACGGGTGTTCTTACCGGTGCCGTGAGGGAGAACGATGGCGCCGCGAACCTGCTGATCGGCATGGCGGGAGTCAACGCCCAATTTGATGTGAGCTTCAACCGTCTCATCAAACTTGGCTTTTGCAGTCTGTACGACAAGGCCGAAAGCCTCGGTGCTGTCGTAGAGATTCTGCTTATCAATGAGCTTAGCGCTCTCCTGATAATTCTTACCTCTAAACATAGTTAATAATTCCTCCAAAAAGTGGTTAATTCGGGATGTCCCTCCCACATGAGAAGACGGGCTTATTCCTCTACGGTGATACCCATGCTTCTCGCAGTACCTGCGACCATAGACATGGCGGCTTCCAGAGAACCGGCGTTGAGATCCGGCATCTTGGTTTCGGCAATGCTCTTGACCTGATCCTTGGTAAGGCTGGCAACCTTGTTCTTATTAGGAACACCGGAACCGGACTCAATGCCGGCAGCCTTTTTGATCAGAACGGCAGCAGGCGGAGTCTTCGTGATGAAAGTAAAGGATCTGTCTGCGTAAACCGTGATAACGACCGGGATAATATATCCCATCTGATTTTTAGTTCTCTCGTTGAATTCCTTGGTGAAAGCCATGATGTTAACACCATGCTGACCCAGGGCAGGTCCAACAGGAGGAGCCGGAGTCGCTTTACCGGCTTCGATCTGCAATTTAATATATCCAACAACCTTTTGAGCCATGTGAATACACCTCCTACGGTAAATTGTGGTTCGGCGGCACGTCGCTGACGCACCTCCCACTCAAAGGTCTGGGCGCGAATGGTTACAGAGTTTCAACCTGAGATAGCTCCAGATCGACAGGAGTTTCCTTGCCGAACATCTGGACGATGAGGCGTACTCTGTTCTTTTCGGGTTCCAGCTCGGTCACAGTACCGATAAAGCCGTCCAAAGGACCGTCGGTAATGCGCAGGCTGTCGCCGATGGCGAAGTTGACGTCAATCGTCTTCTGGTCGATGCCGAGGTTTTCAACCTCTTCATCGGTGAGGGCAACGGGCTTGGATCCGGGACCGACAAAGCCGGTGACACCGCGGATGTTGCGGACGATATACCAAGTATCATCCATCATCACCATTTTAACAAGCACATAACCCGGGAAGATTTTACGCTCTACTTCTTTTGTTCCGTTGTCATTGACTTCGGTTACGATTTCGGTCGGAATCTTCACCGCCTGAATCAGGTCGTGCAGGTTTCTGTTTTCCACGATCTTTTCCAGATTGGCAGCAACCTTGTTCTCGTAGCCGGAATAGGTATGCGCTACATACCATTTAGCATCAGGCATTTCTGATTCCCCTCTTACGCAATGATAAGTTCAAGCAACTTGGTCAAACCCAGATCAACAACACCAAGGATAGCCGCGATGATAACCATCGATACAACGACCTTAATGGAGTTGTTAAGAACGGTTTTGCCGCTGGGCCAGGTGATCTTTTTCAGGTCACTCCAAAACTGCTTGAAAACGACCGAAAGCGATTTGCGAGGCTTCTTAGCCTTGTCCTGCTTCTCGTTGTTCTGAGCCATCGTACAATCCCCCTTACTTGCTTTCCCGATGAAGGGTATGCTTGTGGCAGAAACGACAATACTTGTTCATTTCCAGCCGGTCGGGACTGTTCTTCTTGTTTTTGACTGTGTCATAATTACGCTGTTTGCATTCCGTGCAAGCTAATGTAATTTTAACCCGCATTTTCGGCACCTCCTAATTAATTTGCCTCCCTGTGTCAGGAAAAATGAGCACAAAAAAAAGACCCTGACAATTAGGTGACCGTAGTATATCACAACGGTCACCCAAATGCAAGTCTTTTTTTTAATTTTCAAAAAAATCAGTTGTGGATCTCGAAACGGTCGTGGATGGCGCGCATGGCTTTCTCGCCGTCCTCGATATCAATGAGTAC
>CALBKB010000033.1 GCA_937892635.1 uncultured Clostridia bacterium | reverse complement strand
TGACCGAAGCTGTTCGCAGAAAGCCTTACAGCGTGGTGCTGTTTGATGAAATTGAAAAAGCGCATCCCGATGTTCTCAATATCTTGTTGCAGATTCTTGACGAGGGCCGGGTCACCGATGCCCATGGGCGCACCGTTTCCTTTGAACATGCCGTTATTGTCATGACATCCAATGCCGGCAGTCAGATCGGCGGCACTGCCGCCGGCTTCGGTGCCACTGCTGCCACTCGCAGTAAAGATAAGGCGATGAAGGCGCTGAGTGAGTTTTTACGTCCCGAATTCCTCAATCGTGTTGATGAGGTCATCGTTTTCAATCCCTTGCCGCAAGAGGTCTTTGCTGATATTGCCGAAGGCTTCCTGCAAGAACTGCGCGAGGGCTTGGACGAGCAGAATATCACGCTGACCTGGGACGAGGCGGCCTTGCGATTGATTGCTGAGCAATCCTTTTCGGAGAAATACGGAGCGCGTAACGTGCGCCGTTATGTTGAGCGTGAAGTCGAAGACGCGCTGGTGCGGCATGTGTTTGAAGTTGGTCGTTTTTCCTGCGCTCGGGTGTCGAGCGACGGGGCAAAATTAAAATTTGAAATAAAATAAAAATATCTCTTGCATTGTTGGAAATTTTGTGATAGAATATCCGAGCATGTAATACGGGCATTCCGCTGGTTGCGCAAAGGCGTAACGAATGAATGTACTGATGATTCACGGAGGATATTATGACTGCGATCGAAAAGTTCAACAGCAAGCAGATGAAAGAGAATGTCCCTGCTTTTGAAGTAGGCGATACCGTTGCTGTCAGCGTCAACATCAAGGAAGGCTCCAAGGAGCGTATTCAGATGTTTGAAGGCACTGTGATTTCCCGCAACGGCGGTGGTCTTACCGAGACCTTCACCGTTCGCCGCCTGTCCCATGGCGTAGGCGTGGAGAGAGTTTTCCCTGTCCATTCGCCCAACGTTGTGGATGTTAAGGTGGTTCGCCGCGGTAAAGTCCGCAGAGCCAAGCTTTACTATTTGCGTGACCGCGTTGGTAAGGCTGCCCGCGTTAAGGAAAGAATCTGACGCATGTAAGGGGGACAGATTTGTCCCCCTTTTTTCATTTATTTGGGAGGAAGCCATGGAACAGGATACCAAGAGAAAACGTATCGGAGAATTCTATGAATGGGTAGAAATGCTCGTTTTGGCCCTTGTGGTCGTTGTTTTTGTCTTCTCCTTTCTTTTGCGCATTGTCACCATCTCCGGCCCGTCTATGATCCCGACCCTCAATAACGGGGAACGGGTCATTGTTTCGAATTTGTTCTATGAGCCTAAGGTGGGCGATGTGGTGGTCTTTTCGCTGCGCGAGCAGTCGGAGCCCTATATTAAACGCATCATTGCCGTCGAAGGGCAGACTGTCGATTTTGATATCCACACCGCTAAACTCGTGGTGGACGGTAAGCCGCTCGATGAATCCTATACCCCTGAGAAAATGACCGATTATGAGACGTGGTATAACAACTCCTATTTCCCCATTACGGTGGGAGAGGGACAATATTTCGTCTGCGGCGATAACCGCAATCACTCCTTCGATTCTCGCTATCCGGCCATCGGTTTGGTCGATCAGGAAGAGATCGTAGGAAGAGCCTTGTGGATCGTCTATCCCTTTTCTCGTTTTGGTGGCGTGTAATGGAAGAAAACAGAAACACCATCAACTGGTTTCCCGGCCACATGGCCAAAACCAGACGATTGATTACCGAAAATTTGAGTATGTGCGATATTGCCTGCGAGGTGGTCGATGCTCGCATCCCCAATGCCTCGCGCAACCCTGTGCTGGATGAGCTGTTGGGCGGCAAGCCGCGCATTACCGTGCTCAACAAGTCGGATCTGGCCGACCCCACCCTGACGGCGTCATGGTTGGCCGCCCTCAAGCAAGAGGGGAAGTATGCCGTTGCCGTTGACTGTAAAGGCAAAAAAGGCGTGCAGGAATTTGTGCGTGCCGCTCGTGCTGCCGGAGCCGAGATGTTGGCGCGCCGTGCCGAAAAGGGCGTAACCAGTAAGCGGTTGCGCATTATGATCACCGGTATTCCCAACGTGGGCAAAAGCTCCTTTATCAATATGCTGGCGGGGCGCAAGGCGGCCGCTGCGCAGGATCGCCCGGGTGTGACCCGAGGCAAACAATGGGTAAGCGTATCGGGCGCGCACGAGCTTGATCTGCTCGATACGCCCGGTATCCTTTGGCCTAAGATCGATACCGAGGATCAAGCGCTGTTGCTGTGCTACACGGGCGCTATTAAGGATGAGGTGCTCGACACCGAATATATTGCCCAAAATCTTTCCTCGGCCATTGCCAAAACGGCACCGCAAGCGCTGATAGATCGCTATAAGATCTGCGAGTTTGAAGGATTGGAAGGGCATGAAATCCTAGAAAAAATCGGGCGCGCTCGCGGCTTTGTCCGCAAGGGCGGCGTGGTGGATACCGAACGTGCCGGTCATATTTTGTTGGACGAATACCGTGCCGGCAAATTGGGTCGGATCAGTTTTGAGGTGGCCAATCATGGCTGATTTTTCTATCGAAAAGCAATACCAAGCCCAAGGCTATGCCCTGATTGCGGGCGTTGATGAGGCGGGGCGGGGGCCGCTGTGCGGTCCGGTTTGCGCCGGTGCTGTCATTCTGCCTGAAGGCATGGAAGAACTGGGCATCAACGATTCCAAAAAATTATCCGAGAAAAAGCGGGAAGAACTCTACGATCACATCACCGAGCGTGCCATTGCTTGGGGCGTCGGTCTGGCTTCGCCCGAGGAGATTGACCAAATCAATATCCTGAACGCCACCATGTTGGCCATGAATCGCGCGGTGGCGGCGATGGGAGTTACGCCGGATCTTTTGCTTATTGACGGCAACCGCAACAAGGGCATCGAACGCCCAAGCATCACGGTGGTCAAAGGTGATGCCAAGAGCTTGTCCATTGCCGCTGCCTCTATTTTGGCGAAGGTGACCCGTGATCGGATCATGTGCCAATACGCGCAAGACTATCCGCAGTATAACCTGGCCAAGCATAAAGGCTACCCGACTGCGGAACATATGGCGTTGGTGCGGCAATACGGCGTGAATGAAATCTATCGGAAAAGTTTCCTGAAAAAGATCCTATGAATAAACGAAAAATCGGTGACGGCGGCGAGGCCTATGCCGCCCGACTGTTAGAACATAACGGCTACCGTATCCTGGTCAGGAATTATACGGTGCGCGGCGGCGAGATTGATCTGATCGCTGAAAACGGAGAATATCTCGTCTTTTGCGAGGTCAAACTGCGCGACGGCGCGGCCTTGTATACGGCCGCCGAAGCTGTCACTCGCGACAAACAGCGTCGTATCATTCATACCGCTTGCTGCTATCTGCAACAACATCCCACATCCTTGCAGCCGCGTTTCGATGTGGTTGCCATCACGGCTTTGGGAGGTACCATCACCCATCATGAATGGATCGAACATGCCTTCACTCTTTGATCTTCACTGTGACACGGCGCACGAGCTGTATGTCACCGCGTGTGATCTATATACCAATTCCTTACATATAGACTTGGAACGACTCTGCCGCTATGAGAAGGCGGTGCAGGTTTTTGCCGTCTGGACGCCCAACACGCTTGCGGGTGCCGACCGCTTTGACAACGCCTGCTGCGTGATCGATAACCTGATAAAACAGATCGACCGCATCACGCTGTGCCGCAGTTATGCTGAAATTGAACAGGCACACGCGTCGGGCAAGGTGGCGGCGCTTCTCGGGATCGAGGGCGGCGGCGCTTTTGACGGCAAGCTGGAGAACATCAATGCATTGTACGCAAAAGGCGTTCGTCTGGTTACCGTAACCTGGAACGGCCCCAATGAATTGGCTTGCGGCGTGCCCGAAGAGGGCGGATTGACCGATTTCGGACGTGCGGCCTTGACGCGCATGGCCCAGCTGGGTATGATCGTGGATCTTTCCCATGCCAATCGCCAAAGTTTTGCCGAGATCGCGGCCGTCTATCAAGGTCCGCTTATCGCCTCTCATTCCAACGCTTTCGAGGTGTGTGACCATTTGCGTAATCTCACGCCCGATGCCCGTAAAAAACTCGGGCTGATCGGACTGAATCTCTATCCGCCCTTTGTGGGCGAGGATATCCTGCCGCATATTGAGGCTATGCAGGACTGCCCCTTGGCGCTGGGCTGTGATTTTGACGGCGTTGACGCTCTGCCTGACGGGATCAGCGGCGTGCAGGATCTGCCTAAACTCTATGAGCGCATCGTAGCGAGATGGGGCGAGGAATTTGCAAACAGGGTATTTTTTAAGAATGCCATGGATTATATGAAAAACTATCTGAGGTGACCACTATGAACTTTATCAGTACACGCGGCGGCAGCCCCGCCGTTTCGGCCAGTGCGGCAATTTTGCGCGGTCTTGCGCCCGATGGCGGACTCTACGTCCCCGAAACCATCCCCACCTGCGACATGTCGGCATGGCTCGGCTTGTCCTATAAGCAAACGGCTGAAAAGGTTTTGCGTCTGTATCTGTCCGATTTCACCGATGAGGAGATCTCCTTCTGTGTCAACAGCGCCTATACCGCTGCTAAATTCGGTGGTGAGGACCCGGCTCCCATCCATACCCTCAAATCGGGCAAACACATTCTCGAACTCTGGCATGGTCCGACCTGTGCCTTCAAGGATATGGCTTTGCAGATGTTGCCGCACCTGCTTTCGGTTTCGTTGAAAAAGCAGAAGGAAGATCGTACGGCCGTTATTTTGGTGGCCACTTCGGGCGATACCGGTAAGGCGGCACTGGAAGGCTTCTGCGACGCTGACGGCACCAAGATCCTCGTCTTCTATCCCAGCGATGGGGTTAGCGATATGCAGAAATTGCAGATGATCACCCAGAAGGGCGCCAACGTCCGTTCTTGCGGTATCGTCGGCAATTTTGATGATGCTCAGAGCGGCGTTAAAACCATCTTTGCCGATGAGCAGATGCGCGCGCTGCTGGATGAGAAAAAATGTTTCCTGTCCAGCGCCAATTCGATCAATTTCGGTCGTCTTCTGCCGCAGATTGTCTATTATATTCACGGCTATCTCAAGCTGGTCGCCGACGGCAAGATCAAGATGGGCGATACCATCGACGTCTGTGTCCCTACCGGCAACTTTGGCAACATTCTGGCCGCCTATATGGCTTCGCGCATGGGCTTGCCCATTGAGAAGTTTGTCTGTGCCTCCAACGCTAATGATGTGCTGACCGAGTTTATCAACACCGGTATCTATAACAAGAACCGTGAATTCCATGCCACGATTTCGCCCTCGATGGATATCCTCATCTCCTCGAACCTTGAGCGGATGCTGTGGTACTTGTATGACGGAAACTGCCAGGCTGTGGCTGATCTGATGGCAGAACTCAAAGATTTTGGCACCTATACGATCTCTGAGAAGGCTTTTGCTAAGCTTTCCAAGCTCTTTATCGGTGATAGTATCGACGAGGCCGGTACTTGTGCCGTCATTAAAAAGACCTGGGAAGAGGACGGCTACGTATGCGATACCCATACCGCCGTTGCCATCGGCGCCTGCCGTAAGGCGGATGGAAAGAATCCTATGTTGGTCGCCTCGACGGCGTCGCCCTTCAAGTTTGCCTCCAGCGTGCTGACGGCGCTTGGTGAAACGCCCGATGCCGACGAGTTTGTCAATCTTGGTCGTTTGGAAAAGGGATATGGGGTGGCATGCCCCGCCTCGCTGGGCAATCTCAAAAGCATGGAGATCCGTTTTCCGCAGGTTATTGACCGTACCGAAATGGCTGAGCAGCTCCTTGATTTTGTAAAATAAAAAAAGAGGGGCGGAAATTCCGCCCTTCTTTCTTTACTTGCCCGGCTTAAAGGTTGCGCAGATGGTGTCGGCACTGGTGTTGGCATAGTTGGGGCCGACATTGATCTTGCTGGCGGTGCAGTGATGCATGCCGTCGTGGAAATGGCAGTTGGCAACCTCACAGGTCACGCCGTTGTTGGGCTTGCAATCTTTATTCATAAATCACACATCCTTTCGCTGTTAGTATGAGCAGAGAATGTGGGAAAAATACAGGTGAAATGATGTCGCTTTTTGCTATTGCCGATTTGCATCTGTCTTTGGGTGTCGATAAGCCAATGGATGTTTTCGGTGCGCGGTGGGAACATGCCGTTGAAAAATTAGAAAAAAATTGGCGCGCCTCCATTACCGATGCCGATACCGTTGTTATCGCCGGTGACTTTTCTTGGGGTATGACCGCTGAGGAAGCGTTGCCCGACCTGAAATTTTTGAATGGGTTGCCCGGCAAGAAATTACTCATGAAGGGTAACCATGACTATTGGTGGAGCACCTTAAAAAAATTAAAGGCACTTTTGGAAGAACACGGCCTGCATTCTATTGACTTTTTGTTCAATAACGCCTATCCTGTCGAGGATTTGACGGTGTGCGGCAGTCGCGGCTGGAACATCTTCGGCGCTTCGCCTCAGGACAATAAACTGTTGCGCCGTGAAGTGTTGCGCTTGGAGAATAGTTGTAAAGAGGCCATTGCGCTGGGCGGTGAGCCGATCGTTTTCATGCACTATCCGCCGCTTTCGCCCGTCAGTGATTGTACCCTCTTTTCCGACGTTCTCTCCCGATACGGCATCAAACAATGCTATTACGGTCATCTCCATTACGGCGGCAAGGGCCGCGCTTTTGAAGGGAAAAAGGACGGCGTTAGCTATAAACTCATCTCGGCTGACGTGATCAACTTTGCTCCCGTTCGCATAGAATCAACCACTAAAAACACCTGAAAAATCAGGTGTTTTTTCTATTTTACCAACTGAAAGATAAAAGTAAATATGAAAAGTTGAAAAAAAATATAAAAAATAACGAAAAAGGTATTGACAAATGAGAAAAGGTCAAGTATAATAAAACCAGAAAGAGGGAAAAGAAAGAGAAAAATAACACCTAAGGAAAGAGGTGGCTTTCATGAGGAAACCCAGAAGTGGCACCAGCGTGGGAGCCCACGGGCTCGCAACGAGAAAGAAAGTGCTGAAAAAACCCTAAGGAAACTCTCGAAAGAGGTACGGTCCAATGAAGTAAGATCTTAGCAAAATCAAATCGGTTTATAAAAAGGCGCATACCAACCGCGGTCGAATCGCGTGGGTGAAAGACACGGAAGGCCGCAGCTGTCAGAGCAAGAAAAGGTATTGCTAATCTAACGAAAGAGGTACGGTCCACCGAACACAGTATAGTATCTATGACCGGTGTACCAAAGGTACACGAAGCCATTTGATTTGATGAGGAAATAGTCTTCAAGTAGTAATAAAATAATAAATAAGCGGAGCGACGAGTTTGTCGCTCCGCTTTGGTTTAGCCTAAAATATAGACGTTGATGTTGCGCCGACCCCAGATTCGGCAGTCCTCTTTGGTATAGAAATAGACGTCGATCATGTTGCCGTTGATGGCAGCACCGGTATCGGCGGCAATGCAGTAGCCGTAATCCTCCATGCCGGGCGTGAGGCTTTCGATGTATAGCCACGAGCCCAACGGAATGACGCTTGGGTCAACGGCAACATACCCCTTTTGGGTGAGCTTGCCGCTGGCGGTGTTTCCGGTTAGGCAATAGGCGGTCGATTCGCAAACCAGCATTTTTTGATATTCGGTCGGCTTGCCCTCACCGGCGCCGGGAATGGGTTGTTCGGAATAGAGAACGGTGGTGGTGGGATGGCGCAAAATTTCACTTTCCAGCTCCACCACATCGGTAATGACTCCGTCAACATAGGTGCGAATGCCGGTTACCCGACGCACGCCTTCCTGGCCGGGTGAGGCCAAGGTTTGCGAGCCCAATTCGGGCTGGGTGAGATCCTGCACGGGGCAGGGGATCGGTTCTTCATAGGTTTCGGTTTTAACCTCGACACGGTTGAGAACCACGACCAGGTCCTGCGTCAGCGTTTCTTGGGCGCTCATGGACAGGCGATCGTCCTCGTCCAACGCCAGTCCGAAGGCGGCCAGCACCTCATCGCGGTTGGTGCCGGCATCCAGTCGCTTGGTCGTGGTGGTGCCGTCGGCATACATCGTCACGTCAAAGGCGGTATGTATGGTTACCACGGGGGACATGGGCGAGGGGTATTCGGTTTGGATCACGTAATGATCCAAAATCTCAAATCCATTGTCAAGTACCACTTGCATGGGGTCATTGCTCAGGGTGAAGTAGACGAGCGATTGCTCGTTCATGGTGATGCGATAACATTTGAGAGATAGTGTCAACACGATCAAGGCAAGCGCGATGACGCCGGACAACACCAAGAGAAGATTGCCAAGCGTGAAAAGAGACGGCCCTTTTGATGCTTGAGGCTCGGTCTCGGTTATATCATCCGTCAAGGGCTTGAGCTGGTCGGTTTGCTCCTGTGCCAACTGCAAATCCATCAGGATATCATCAATATGTTCTTGATTCATGATAACCTCCTTGCCTGCTCATTGTAACAGAAAGGAGCGCAAAATGCAAGTTTTATCAAAACGACCAACCCACAATGGGTTGGTCGTTGTCTTTTATAGGCGGAACATCATATCGAAATAGGAGGGCAAAGGCCAGTCTCTTTCGTCCAGATGCTGTTCGAGGAAATCACAAGGCTCACGCAATTCTTCCATAGCCGAGAGTACCGTATCGTGATAGGCTCGCGCCTGCTCATAGCGATCGGTCATGGCGGCCGCCTCTTCGGTCACCATTTCCAAATGGGCTACCTTCTCTTGGATGGTGTCAATGGTCGAGGCCAGCATTTGTACGGTATTGCGGTAGGTGGCGTTCTCGCCTACGATGGCTTCGACATGCAGGCATTTCTCGGCCAGCGTGCCGCAGGATTCCATGGCGTGCGGCAGAATGGAGTGACGTACCATCTCGGCCAGCGTCAACGCCTCGATGTTGATGGTCTTGGCGTATTTCTCCAACTCGATCTCGTAGCGTGCGCGGCACTCTTGCTCGGTAAAGACACCGGTGCGTTCAAACAGGCGCACATTCTTTTCCGTCAAAATAACAGGCAGCACGTCAACGGCGCAACCGAAGTTGGGCAGTCCGCGCTTCTCGGCAAGGTGTACCCATTCATCGGCGTAGCCGTTACCGTTGAAAATGATCCGCTCGTGAGCTTTGAGCGTTTCTATGATCAAAGCGGTAGCATCTTCGCCCGCCTCCAAACGATCGGCAAAGTGATGCAGAGTATCGGCCACAATGGCGTTGAGCACGGGGCAGGAATCGGCCCCCGAAGCGCTCGAGCCGCAGGAGCGATATTCAAACTTATTGCCGGTAAAGGCAAAGGGCGAGGTACGGTTCCGGTCGGTGGAGTCCTTGGGGAACTTGGGCAGGATGTGCACGCCCAGGCGCATCTGGTCGGGGGCGTGGGTTTCGTACTTGCTGGAGTTGACCACGCTTTCGATGA
>CALBKB010000032.1 GCA_937892635.1 uncultured Clostridia bacterium | reverse complement strand
CCCCATCGTCCCTTTTGTCGGTGTCGGACGTCCATGCGACATCTTATTCTTCATCATGGCCGTCACCTCCATTCGTCTGCTGCTCAAACACCTCACGGTAGATTTCACTGCTTTGCAGCAACTGCTCATGATTGCCCATCGACGCAATGGTACCGTTCTCCATCACAAGAATCAAATCGGCATCCTGCACCGAAGCCACACGTTGCGCAATGATGATCTTGGTCGTGTCGGGAATATACCGTCTAAATCCCGCGCGGATCTGCGCATCGGTCTTGGTATCCACCGCGCTGGTAGAATCGTCCAAGATCAAGATTTTCGGCTTTTTCAAAAGAGCACGGGCAATGCACAGTCGTTGCTTCTGCCCGCCCGATACGTTCGTGCCGCCCTGTTCAATATAAGTGTCATACCCTTCCGGAAACGCCTCAATAAAATCATGCGCCTGCGCCAATTTACAAGCCTCCACGATGTCTTCATCCGTGGCAGCCTCATTGCCCCAGCGCAAATTCTCCTTGATCGTGCCGGAAAAAAGAAGATTCTTCTGCAATACCATCGAAACGGCATCACGCAGCACCATAATATCGTATTGGCGCACGTCCACCCCGCCAACTTTAACCGTCCCTTCGGTCACATCATACAATCGCGGAATCAACTGCACCAAGGTCGATTTACTCGAACCGGTGCCGCCCAGAATACCAACCGTCATGCCCGAACGAATGTGCAGGTCAATATCATCCAAGGCAAACCGCTGCGCCTGCGCCGAATACTTGAACCGGACATTTTCAAAATCAATCGAACCATCCGCCACCGACATGATCGGATCGGCAGGATTGGTCAACGTCGATTCCTCGCTGAGCAATTCACCCACACGCTTGACCGACTCCGCGGATATGGTCAGCATCACGTAGATCATCGACAGCATCATCAACGACATCAAAATCTGCACCCCATACGTCAGCATGGCCGAAATCTGCCCCACATCAATCAGGCGTCCCTGATTCTCGATCACCAACCGCGACCCAACCAGAAGCACAAAAACCATGTTGAAATACATGCAAAACTGCATCAGCGGCGTGTTGAGCGCAACAATACGCTCAGCCTTGGTGAAATCCATGCGGATATTATCCGACGCCCTGCCGAACTTCTCTTTCTCGTACTCCTCACGCGAAAAACCCTTGACCACGCGCATGCCCCGGACATTTTCTTCGATCGATTCGTTCAATCGGTCGTATTTCTTAAACACAGCCCGAAATGCCGGCATGGCGAATCGCGCCACCAACAAAAGCCCGATGACAAGAATCGGAATTACCACCACAAAGGTCGCCGCCAGCCAACCGCCCATAATAAAGGCCATCACCACAGCAAAAATCAGCATCAGCGGCGATCGAATCGCCGTGCGAATAACCATCATATACGACATCTGCACATGCTGAATATCGGTGGTCATGCGCGTAACCAACGACGAAGATGAGAACTTGTCAATGTTCTCAAAACTATAGGTCTGAATTTTATGGAAAATGTCATGCCGCACGTTTTTGGCAAATCCTGCCGACGCCTTCGAGCAGGTAAACCCACCCAGCGCACCGCAAGAGAGCGAGACCAACGCCAGCAACACCAAAATCAGGCCGGTTCCCACCACATCATGAATAGACACCCCCGCCTTGATGCTATTGACCAGTCTGGCCGTAATAAACGGTATCGACACCTCGATCGCAACCTCCAATACCATAAGCAAACAGGTTATGATCGTTGGCTTCTTGTATTCTCTGACACATCCCAGTAATCGTTTATACATGGGTATCCCCTTTCACAAATTTCCATTACCAACATTATACTCTTTTTTATAGGCAATATCAAATGCTTTTTAAGAAAGAAAAGACGGTTTATACCGTCTCTTCTCGCATTTTACAAACATCCACCCAACCGCAAGGCCGCGCCAATCGCTCCAACTCCTCAAGCGTCAGCTCAATGGCACTGTTACTGCTGCCACAGGCCGGGAAAACGGTATCAAATCGACGCAACGACTCATCCAGATACACCGCCACTCCCTGCTCGACCGCAAAAGGACAGACACCACCCACCGCATGACCGATATAGGCTACCGTCTGCTCAGGCGTAAGCATTTTGGCTTTACAGTTAAATTGTGCCTTGAACTTGGGATTGTCAATCTTAACGTCTCCCGCCGCCACAATTAAAACGGGACCCGACTCCACCATAAAGGACAGCGTTTTGGCGATCCGTTTGCTTTCGCACCCCAGCGCCTGCGCCGCCAACTCCACCGTGGCACTCGACACCTCAAACTCTAATATTCGATCCTGCACGCCGAAGGCGGACAAATATTCTCGTACGGCTTCAATGGACATGCTCTTCGCCTCTCTCTCCGAATTTTATCTGAAAACTGCTTCGGTCAAAATCAATCAAACCATCCTTCTTCATGCGCGATAATTCCGCCGACATGGCCGAGCGCTCAACCGACAGATAATCGGCCAGTTCCTGTCGATCAAAAGGAATGGTAAAAACCTTAGTACCGGCCGCTTGGGCCTGCTCACTCAAATAGGACATCAGCTTCTCTCGCGTCGTGCGGCAGGATAAATGCCCCAGCTTACGCGTCAATCCCATATTCTTCCCCGCCATCACCGTCAGTAGGTTCTCTATGAGCCGCTGATGACAGGCGCATACCTTGCCGCACGGGCTGTAAATGCGCCATCCGGCCAAAAAGACAACTCTTGTCTTCTCGGCCGCTACATATCCCACATCCGGCAACTCATTCTTCTGAAAAACCGAACTCTCGCCAAATACCTGCCCGGGTTGATACGCTTCTAATATATTACGGTCACCCCGATAATCGTCGCGCACCATCCAAACCATACCCGACACCACAACGCCTATCGCCGTTGGCGCCTCACCCGGCTGATAAATATACTCGTCACGCGCATACTCTCTTAGTTTGGCCTGCAAGCATCCCAGCATATGCTCAATATCTTCACTGCCCGCAAACAGATCAAAAGCCGCTAATTCCTGTGAAAGTTTCATTTCTTCTCCCAAATTTTACTTTTGTTGTTTTTCCAACATATTTTACTCTTTTTTGTGGGTATAATCAAGATATAAAATAAATATTTTGGAGGTCACACCATGGAATTTTATATTTGCAATCATTGCGGCAACATCATCACTTTCGCCGAAAACAAAGGCGTTCCCGTCTCCTGCTGCGGCGAGAAAATGCACAAGCTCATCCCCGGTAGCGTCGATGCCGCCGTCGAAAAGCATGTGCCCATCTATGAGGTAAAGGGCAACACCGTCACCGTCACCATCGGAAGCACCCTCCACCCCATGTCTACCGAGCATCTGATCGACTGGGTGGCGTTGGAAACGGAGCAAGGCGTTCAGATCAAACACCTGTCCGCCGATGCCGCACCCACCATTACCTTTGCCCTTGCCGAAGGCGACGCCGTCAAAACCGTCTACGCCTACTGCAACCTACACGGACTCTGGAAAGCCGAATAACAGAAAGCGGAGGTTCATTCCTCCGCTTTTAATTTTCTCCTGCGCTCTTTCCAGTCAGGCAGACAGGACTCCACCAACGTATAAAAGCGTTTGTTATGCCCCCGCTCTATCAGATGACATAACTCGTGGACGATAACATATTCCAAACACTCGACCGGATAAGAAGCCAAATAGGAACTGAGCCAAACCCGCTTTTCACAAATATTACAACTCCCCCAGCGCGTCTTCATAGCGCGCACACGCCGCTCCTTGGCATGCACACCCAGAAACGGCTCCCATTTCTCAAAATAGGCATCCATATGCACCTTAACCCAATCGGCGTCGGCGGTTACGTCATATGGCCTGCGTTGTAACTGCTTTTGAATCCACAACTGCTTGTGCAAAACAAAACCATCAATAAACTTTTTGTCCATCAACAAGGGCGCCGTCACGATAACCTGTCCGTCCCTCACGCGAATATAGCAATTTTTAATTGGTTTTCGTATCAAACGGTAATCCATACTGTCCTCGTAAAAAGTCCTGTGTCAAATTGACACAGGACTTGTTTTGTTAGTACATGCCGCCCATGCCGGGGTCAGCCGGTGCCGCAGCCGCAGGCTCCTTAATGTCAGCCACCAGCGATTCGGTGGTCAGCACCATGGAGGCAACACTCGAGGCATTCTGCAAGGCACTTCTGGTTACCTTAGCCGGATCAATAATACCGGCAGCCAGCATATCCACAAAGGTCTCGGTGTAGGCATCATAACCGTAGTTCTTGGCATTGGCCGAAAGAATCTTATCGGCAATAACCGCACCTTCAATGCCGGCATTGTCGGCAGCAAGACGAGCCTCCTCGTCCGAAAAATCAACACCCTCGGCCACTTCGGGCTCCTCGGCGTTAATGGTTGCGGCAACCTCCTCGGGCTGCATCGTGGTAGCTACATTGTGCACATCTTCAGCATTGCTGACTTGTTCCACAGGAACAGACTGGTTGGAAACTTTGGTATCCATACTTCAATTAAAGATTTAAGAGTGATCAGGTTACAGCATTTAGACATAGTCTAAACACAGTTTAACGAGCAAAGGTAAAACTTTTTATTCGATCGTGCAAGAACTTTTCGACAAAAATCGACCAACTTACCATCACGCGCGCACATTTATCGCGTGGGCGAGCGGCACACCTCGACCGATGGACGCGAGAGGTAGGCAATCGACCTTTCGACCAACCGCCCTTCCGAGCAACAAAAAACTCGTCGAAAGGTAATGAATTATAATCGAATGTGCCGATTTTGTGAAATTTTATCATTCGACTCTCTTTGTTGCATAAGAATTTTTGTATATATTTGTGTGCCGAATAATGGACTCAAAAAATTAACAAAATAAAATCTCAAAAAACAATGAACATTCTCGTATTGAATTGCGGTAGTTCGTCGATCAAATATCAGGTGATCGATATGAACGAGGCAAGCCACAAATTGTTGGCCAAAGG
>CALBKB010000031.1 GCA_937892635.1 uncultured Clostridia bacterium | reverse complement strand
TCCGTGCCTTGTTGGAGCGTAAATACGGCAAGGAGGCCGCTTCTCGTATCTTTGTTACCACCGACGCTCGTCGCGGTGCGCTGCGTCCCTTGGCCGAAAAAGAGGGCTATGAGGCCTTTGTCGTGCCCGATGATATCGGTGGCCGCTATTCGGTGTTGACCGACGTTGGCTTGTTGCCGATCGCAGTTGCCGGCGGTGATATTGATGCTTTGCTCCATGGTGCCAAGGATGCCATGGTTCGCTATCTGTCCACTGACATCAGCAACAATGAAGCTGCCGTTTATGCTGCCTGCCGTCACGCTCTGTACACCGAGAAGGGAATGACGGTTGAGGTGCTGACCGGTTATGAGCCTGAACTGTTTACCATGTCGCTGTGGTGGCAGCAGCTTTACGGCGAAAGCCACGGCAAGGAGGGCAAGGGGATTTTCCCTGTTGCCTTGACCTATACGCAGGATCTCCATTCGATGGGGCAGTATCTGCAAGAGGGAACGCGTAACAACTTTGAAACGGTTATGTGGATCGAGACGCCCGAAAAGGATCTGACATTGTGTGCCGGTGACCCGTCGGACGGTCTTGCCTATTTGGAGGGTAAGAGCTTACAGTATATCAACTCTAAGGCCTACGAGGGCGTTATTAAGGCGCATATTGACGGCAATGTTCCCAATCTGTTGATCAATATTCCGGATCGCAGTGAGTATACGCTGGGTGAACTGTTTACCTTCTTTGAGGTTGGTTGCGCTATCGGCGGTTATATGCTTAACGTCAATCCCTTTGATCAGCCGGGCGTGGAAGCTTATAAGAGTAATATGTTTGAACTTCTCGGCAAGCCCAAGAACTAAGAGGAAAGTCGGCAGAAAAACTGCCGACTTTTTTGTTTTCCCTATTGAATTGTTGAGTAATTTCCTGTATAATAAAGGTAAGTTAATGGTCCGCTGAGGGCGGATACATATTCTAAGGAGGCATATACTTATGATCAAAGCAATTATGGGACTCAAAGGCACCGGCAAAACCAAGGCTCTGGCCGATCAGTGCAATCAGGCTGTGGCTGCTGATCTGGGCAATGTTGTGTATATTGAAAAGGGCAAGACCTTGATGTTCACCATCAATTCTCGCGCTCGTTTAGTAAATATTGAGGATTACGATATTACGGATTTTGATTCCTTCTACGGTTTTGTGGCGGGGCTCATGGCCGGTAATCATGATATTACCGAAATTTTTATTGATTCTATCACCAAGATCTGTGCTCCCGATCTGGCTGCCGTTGAAGTGTTCCTGGATAAGGCTGCCAAGCTGAGCAAGGCCTATAACGTTAACATTACCGTGACCATTTCGGGCGATACGAATGCCGCATCGGGCGGAATTAAGAAATACTTTGCATAAGAGATAAAAAAATATGATCCTGCGCACGAAAAAGTTATTGACGTGCGCAGGATTTTGTGTTATAATGCACAATGCCGCATGTGTGTGGGTAAGAAAGTGCGAAAGCCGCCCGACGCAGCGAGTCTTATATGAAAGAGAGGTGCTTTGGATTGTACGCAGTTATTGAAACCGGCGGAAAACAGTACAAAGTACAGGAAGGCGACGTTATCTTTGTGGAGAAGCTTGACGCCGCTGAAGGTGATGCTGTTACTTTTGATAAGGTTCTTGCTATCGGCAAGGAAAAGGGCATCACTGCCGGCGCTCCTTACGTAAAGGGCGCTACTGTTGAAGCGAAGGTCGTAAAGAACGGCAAAAACGCTAAGATTTATGTCTTTAAGTTCAAGGCTAAGAAGAACTACAGACGTAAGACCGGCCACCGTCAGCCTTATACTAAGGTTGAAATCGGCGCTATCAACGTGTAAGACCTATGATTACCTGCCGTTTTGAACAAAAAAACGGAACACTTATTGCCATGCGTCTATCCGGCCATGCCGGATATGCCGAAGAAGGCCAAGATATAGTCTGTGCAGCGGTTTCGGCCGCCTGTGATCTGACCATGCATTTGGCCGAGGAATATTTCGGCACTGTTCCTGTTATTGCACAGAACAATGGGATTAGTTTTCGTGCAACCGAGCAGTTGGCTACGGCAAACAAACTGCTTTGCGGTCTTCGGGATCATCTCGAATCGATCCGTGCGCAGTATCCCACATGTATTAACATCGAGTATACGGAGGTGTAACAATGCTTAGACTTGGTTTACAGTATTTTGCTCATAAAAAAGGAATGGGCTCTACCAAGAACGGACGCGACAGCGAAAGCAAACGTCTTGGCGCAAAGCGCGCTGACGGTCAGTTCGTACTGGCAGGCAATATCCTTTACACCCAGCGCGGCACTAAGATCCATCCCGGCGTTAATGTCGGCAGAGGATCCAACGACTCTTTGTTTGCCCTGAAGGATGGCGTCGTTAAATACGAGCGCGTCGGCAAGGACCGCAAGAGAGTCAGCGTTTACGAGCAGGCGTAAGTCCGCTATGCTTCTATGCCGCATGTGCATCGGAGCCTGATAAGCACATAAAATCTCAAAGGCATCCGCCTTTGAGATTTTTTCTATCTCGAAACGAGGGGAAACTATGTTTGACGATTATGCGAAAATACACGTAAAAGCAGGAAACGGCGGCGATGGCTGTGTATCCTTTTTGCGTGAAAAATACAGACCTTCCGGCGGTCCGGACGGAGGACGTGGCGGCAACGGCGGTGATGCCATCTTAATCACCGACAAGAGCATCAATACGTTGGTTGATTTTCGTTTTAAGCGCAAATACTGCGCTGAAAACGGCACGCCGGGTGGTGCTAAAAATTGCACAGGCAAATGCGGTGAGCCCTTATATATAAAGGTTCCTGATGGTACGGTCGTGCGCGAGGCAGAGAGCGGAAAAGTTATCGTTGATATGTCAGGCACAAGCGAATTTGTCGTGGCTCACGGCGGAAAGGGCGGATGGGGTAATGCAAGTTTTGCCAATGCCATTCGCCAGGCGCCCCGTTTTTCCAAAGCCGGTCGTCCGGGTGAGGAATTAGATCTGATTTTGGAGCTGAAATTGATTGCCGATGTTGGCCTTGTGGCAATGCCCAATGCCGGAAAAAGCACCCTGCTTTCGGTTATTTCTGCGGCGCGTCCCAAGATCGCCAATTATCCTTTCACCACGCTGGAACCCAATCTGGGTGTGGTCCGAGTAGGGGAGGAGTCCTCGTTTGTCGTAGCCGATATTCCCGGTTTGATTGAAGGAGCGGCTGACGGCGTGGGGCTTGGTATTCGATTCCTGCGCCATGTTGAACGATGCCGTTTGCTGGTGCATATGGTGGATATCGCATCGAGCGAAGGCCGTGACCCTATTGATGACTTTGAAAAAATCAATGTCGAGCTTGGCAAATACAGCGAAAAATTGGCAGCTAAACCGCAGTTGGTGGTTGGTAACAAGGTGGACGCTGTTTATGATGAGGAGTTAGCGGATAAATTCCGTTGCTACATCAAGGAAAAAGGCTATAAATATTTGGAGATCTCGGCTGCCACCCGTACCGGCATCGACCATCTCATATCGACTTTGTGGGATAACCTCAAAGAACAGCCGGAGATGGAGATCTTTGAAGCGGAATATGTCCCGCAGGCCATTGAAGAGCCTAATAAAACGGTGCGTATTGAGCGCGACGGCGACACCTTCTATGTGGAAGGTAAGTGGTTGATTCGCGTCATTAATTCCACCAATTTTGATGATTATGAATCGGTTTCCTTCTTTGAAAGAAATCTTACCGAGGCCGGTGTCTATACCGATCTGGAAGAGGCGGGTATCGAGGATGGCAACACGGTTGATATTTACGGCATTCAATTTGATTATATGAAATAAGATGAACGGCAGAGAAGGAAATTCTCTGCTGTTTTTCTTAAAAAATATCTGTAATTTTTCGAAGAATTTATAAAAAAAGTATTGTAATTCGAATATGATGTAGGTATAATTATAGCATATTTTTTTTGCGAGGTGTAGAAGCATGTCCTTTAAGAGCGAATATTTGCAGAAAGTATACGACAATGTCGTTAAGCGCGATCCGGATCAGCCTGAGTTTCATCAGACGGTCAAGGAAGTACTGGAGTCCTTGGAGCCGGTTATTGAAAAGCGCCCCGACATCGTAAAAGCCGGCATTATTGAGCGCATGATTGAGCCCGAGCGTACCATTACCTTCCGCGTTTCTTGGGTCGATGATAACGGCAATGTTCAGGTCAACAGAGGCTATCGTGTTCAGTTTAACTCGGCTATTGGTCCCTACAAGGGTGGCCTTCGTTTCCATCCTTCGGTCAACCTTTCCATCATGAAGTTTCTTGGTTTTGAGCAAACCTTCAAGAACTCCCTGACCACGTTGCCGATGGGCGGCGCCAAGGGCGGCTCTGACTTCGATCCCAAGGGTAAGTCGGATGCTGAAGTTATGCGTTTCTGCCAGAGCTTCATGACCGAATTGCATAAGCATATTGGCCCTAATACCGACGTTCCCGCCGGCGATATCGGTGTCGGTGCTCGGGAGGTTGGGTATCTGTACGGTCAGTATAAGCGGTTGCAGAACGCCTTTGAAGGCGTTCTGACCGGTAAGGGTCTGTCGTTTGGCGGTTCTTTGATCCGTCCTGAAGCCACCGGCTTTGGTGCTGTCTATTATACGGTTGAAATGCTCAAATCCTTTGGAGAAGAGATTAAGGGTAAAACCTTTGCCGTGTCCGGTTTCGGTAACGTGGCTTGGG
>CALBKB010000030.1 GCA_937892635.1 uncultured Clostridia bacterium | reverse complement strand
CAGTATCTGACCGTCTTTGTCGCCGCCTTCCTGCTGATGTTGGCCATTATGCTTCCCTTTGTGCTCATGGACAACGGACATTTTATCTATATCGGCGACTACAACTGTCAGCAGATCCCCTTCTATATGGAAGCCAATGAATCGATCCGCAACGGCGAGTGGATGTGGAATTGGAATACCGATCTGGGTGCCAATTTTATCGGCTCCTACGCCTTTTATCTGATCGGCAGCCCCTTTTTCTGGCTGACCCTTTTACTGCCCATGGACTGGGTCGCCGGCTCCATCCCCTTCTTGATCGTGCTTAAAACGGCTGTGGCGGCCACCACCGCCTACGGATTTCTCAAACGCTTTCTCAAAAGCCGTAACTTTGCCTTTATCGGCGCCCTGCTCTATGCCTTTTCCGGCTTTTGCTTTTATAACATCTTCTTTAATCATTTCCATGATATCATCGCCTTTTTCCCGCTCCTGCTCATAGGACTGGAAAAACTAATGGGTGAAAATAAAAAAGGCTTTTTATGCTTTGCCGTCTTTCTTAACGCCCTGACCAATTACTATTTCTTTGTGGCCGAGGTGGTCTTCGTTGCTATCTATTTCTTTGTGCGAATCTTGACCAAAGGCTGGCCGCAAACGAATATCAAACGCCTGTGCTCGTTGGCTTTTGAATGTTTAGCCGGCTTTTGTCTGGCCGCCTTTGTGGTACTGCCCGCCGTACTGACCACCTTGCAGATCGACCGCGCCTCTACCCATTTAAGCGGTTGGGCCTTGATCACCTACTATGAAGTGCAGCGCCCCTATCAGATCCTGCAGGCCTTCTTCCTGCCGCCCGAAATCTGTTCGGCACCCAACGTCTTCCCCGACGCCGGCGCTAAATGGAGTTCGGTCACGGCCTGGTTGCCCTTGTTTGGATTTACCGGCGCTATGACCTGGCTGCGTCGCCGCCCCCGCGATTTCTTCTCGCATCTGAGCGTCATTTTGTTTGTTATGGCTTTTGTGCCGGTTCTCAACGCCATGTTCCAACTCTTTTCCAACAACTACTATACCCGTTGGTTTTTTGCCTTTGTGCTCATCTTAGCCTTGATCACCATGAAGGCGGTCGAGGAGTGCTCATGGCAAGAATGGAAATGGGGCATCGGCATCACCGCCCTGATCTCGTTGGGATTGTGCCTGCCGCAAGCGCTTATTTATAATGAAACGACCGAGTCGCTTGGGTTGTCCCCCAACCTGCCCCTGCTCTATGCCCATATCGCCATTACGGTGGCAGGGTTATTGATCGTCTTTTTTCTGATGCGTTTCTATCACAAGCAAAAAGAGGATATCACGCCCGTTCTCAGCGTCGTGTTGGCTTGTTTTGTGCTGCTGTTTGGCCTATTTTATGTCGGCAGTTCCAAAGCCGCCTCCACCATTACCCATCACGCCGCCTATGTGCAGCGTAACATTCAAGGGCGTAACCGTATGACCACCGTCCTCAACGACGGCGAGCGCATCGACACCGTGGATACCGAAACCAATGCCGGTATGTATTGGAACATGCCCACCATCCGCGCCTTCCATTCGGTCGTGCCCGGTTCCCTCTTTGATTTCTACCACAACATCGGGCAAAAACGGGATGTCAATACCGAGCCGCCCCTGACCAACGATGCCTTACATGCGCTGCTGAGCGTGCGCTATCTCTTTGACGGCGACACTACGGAACAGACATCATATGCGAGCTATACCTATTCGCATGAGGATAACGCAAACCACGTCTATACCTTTAACTACTATATCCCCATGGGCTTTTCCTATGACACCTACACCACCCGCCAAGCCTTGGAAGAGAATTTCAACGAATCATCTCGCATCTACCGCATGCTCAATACGCTGGTGATCGAAGACGAGCAAGCCGACGCCCTGTCTTTTATGGAATACGATGCCGACACGGTGCTGACTGCGCAGATGCTGGATATCAGCCATGCCGTGGAGGCACGTCGGGCGCATACCGCCGCCAATTTTACCTATACCCAAAACGGCTTCACCTGCGACTTTAACAGCCAAGGTAAGCGCGTCCTTTTCTTCTCGGTACCCTATGAAGAAGGTTGGCAAGCCACGATCAATGGAAAACCCGCCCAGATCCTGCGCGTCAATCTTGGCTTCATGGCCGTCGTCTGCGAGGACGGTGACAACCACGTTGCCTTCACCTTCCATACGCCGGGGCTGAAAACGGGCTTTGTGATCGCCGGCCTCTCGGCTCTTGCCGTTGCCGCCTACCTCGGGTACGATGCTTTGGTTATCGCTAAGAGAAAAAATGCCGAAAACCTGCGCCGTCTAGCCGTTATCGCTGAAAAATCTCTTGATTAAAAGATGACAATACGATATAATAAATAGTTGAAAGAAAACTTTTTTGCGGAGGAATAAAACATGATCGTATCTGGAAAATCTGTCCTTTTGGACGCCCAACGTCGCGGCTACGCCTGCGGTGCCTTCAACTTCAACAATATGGAGTTTTTACAGGCCATCATTCAGGCCGCTGAAGAGGAGCAGTCGCCGGTTATCGTACAAACCACCGAAGGCGCTCTGCGCTATGCCGGCATTGAGTATTTGGGACAACTGTTCCAAGTCGCTGCGGCTAAGGCAACCGTACCCGTTGTATTGAATCTGGATCACGGTCTCAAATATGAAACCACCGTCAAGTGCCTGCGCAACGGCTGGAGCAACGTCATGATCGACGGCTCTTCCAAGCCCATTGAGGAAAATATCGCTCTGATCCAAAGCGTTTGTGCTCCCGCTCATGCCGTCGGCGTTTCGGTCGAAGCCGAGCTGGGCAAGCTTGTCGGCATTGAGGACGATGTACAGGTCGAAGAAAAAGACGCCGTATACACCAACCCCCAGGAAGCCGCCTATCTGGTAGAACGCAGCGGTGTCGATTCTCTTGCTGTTGCTATCGGTACAGCTCACGGCAAGTACAAGGGCGAGCCCAAGCTCGACTTTGACCGCCTGGCCGAAATCCGTAAGGCTGTTTCGGTGCCTCTGGTTCTGCACGGCGCTTCGGGTGTGTCCGAGGAGCAGATTAAAAAGGCCATTTCCCTGGGTATCTGCAAGATCAACATTGATACCGACCTGCGCGTTGCCTTCACCGATGGCATCAAGAAAGTCTTCAACGAAGATCCCGACCAGTTCGATCCCCGCAACTATTGCGGTCCGGCCCGCGCCGCCATCGTTGAAGTGGTTAAAAAGAAGATGCGCCTGTTTGGCTCGTCCGGCAAGGCGGCAGGCTTCCAGTACGAGAAATAAGAGAGTGATCGCATGAATATAACCCTCGAAGCCGATTATGCCCTGCGCATTGTCTATGGCTTTTCCTGCAACAATGTCAAGACCGACGCGCCGACCTTGTCAGAGCGCATCGGAGTGTCGCTGCGATTCACCTTGAAGATTCTGCGCAAATTGTTGCTGGCCGGCATTGTACGCTCCTATAAGGGCAAATCGGGCGGCTACCTGTTAGCCAAAGAGCCGTCGCAGATTTCGATGTATGACGTGATCACCGCCATTGAGGGAGATATTCCGATCAGCCGTTGCACCTGCCAAGATTACGAATGTGGGCATCCCGATGTGCAGCAGGGTCTTCCCTGTCCGGTTCGCCATGTTTTTATCGATATGGCCGAGGATCTACGCACGCGGCTAAGCGCCATCAATTTTCAGCAGTTGGTTGACGGCACGGCTAAATATTAAATAAAAAGCGCCGTTCGCGGCGCTTTTTGCTTAGGAGACAAGTATGACAAAAACCAAATCATTATGGTCTCTCTTTACCACCTTTTTTAAGATCGGTGCCTTCACCTTCGGCGGAGGCTATGCCATGATCCCGCTCATTCAGCGAGAGGTGGTGGAAAAGCACGGCTGGGCGACCGACGAGGACATTTTGGAGATTTTCGCCATTGCCGAATCCACACCCGGACCAATCGCTATCAATTCGGCCACCTTCATCGGCAGCCGTGTCGGCGGTACCCTCGGCTCGGCCTGCGCCACCTTCGGCGTTGTGCTTCCTTCCTATCTGATCATTAGCGTTATCGCCTTGATATTGCGCAATTTCCTCAGTTATGATCCGATTCGCTATGCCTTCTTCGGTATTCGCGCCGGCGTGCTGGCTCTGGTGCTTAAATCGCTATGGACAATGGCTAAGAAATGCCCTAAGAAAACATTGGCCTATGCCATAGCCGCGGCCGCCTTTTTGGTGTCTGCCCTGTTTGATATCAACGTCCTGTTTATTATCATCGGCGCGGCTCTGCTGGGCATCATCACCTATCTCATCGGCGAAGGGAGGGCGCAGAAATGATCTTTTTGCAACTCTTCTGGACCTTCTTCCAAATCGGGTTGTTTACCTTTGGCGGCGGCTACGCCATGATCCCGCTCATTCAGGATATGGTGCTGACCCATGGCTGGATGTCCCAAGAACAACTGATCAATTTCATTGCCATTGCCGAATCCACACCCGGTCCTTTTGCCGTCAATATCGCCACCTATGTCGGTACTGAAATGGGTACATTGTCCGGCGGATTTGGTGTTTGGGGCGGCTTTTTGGGGGGCCTATGCGCCACCCTGGGCGTGGTTCTCCCCTCCTTTGTTATCATCCTGATCGTTGCCAAATGCTATGAGAAATTTAAGACCAACCGTATCGTCAAAGGCGCCATGTCGGGGCTCAAACCCGCCGTCATCGGTTTGATCGGAGCCGCCGTTTTATCCATCGCCCAAACGGTATTCTTCCCCAACGGACTGAGTATTGACGTCTTCTCGGGGCTTCCCTTCTATCTGTCGGCTATCATTTTTATCGGGATGGCCATCCTTGCCTTTAAAAAGGTGCATCCCATTGCCGTTATCGGCATTTCAGCCGCGCTGGGCATAGCCGCCGGCTACCTGTTACCGCTGAATATCTAAACAAGAAGGACTCTGTCGTATGACAGAGTCCTTGCTGTTATATGGCGTATTTACGTGCGTATTCTTTGCGTCTTTGCTTGAAATCTTCGCTATCGTGGCGGAAATGACGCTGCGATTGATGAAGATCCATGCGCATGGTGTTCATTTCCAAAACGGTACCGGCAATATTCGAGCAGTGGTCGGCCGTTCGCTCCAGATCGGTGAGCATATCCGACCAGACAAAACCGGCCTCGATCGAGCAGTCGCCCTGCTGCAAGCGCTTGATATGACGATCACGCAGCGTTTCCCGCAAGCTGTTGACCACCTGCTCGAGCGGCTCGACCTCTTTGGCGGCCTGCATATCATTCTCGGTAAAGGCGCGGTAGGCCAACTCCACCGTTTCACTTACCGCGGCAATCAGCACCGCCAACTCAGCATCGGCGGCTTCGGTGAGTTTCATATCCTTATCCCGGATCTCCTCGGACGATTCCAAGAGGTTGATCGCGTGGTCGGATATACGTTCAAAATCGCCGATCAGTTTCAAAAGCTTGGCCGCCTCGGCATTATCCACATCATTGATCTGACAGCCGGAAAGTTTAACCAAATAATTGCCCAGTTCATCCTCGTACCGATCCACCAGGTCTTCCTTTTCGCGAATGAGCGTAGCGCGTTCGGACGAATATTCGGTCAACTGCGCCAAACCGGCTCGCATGCACTCAACGGCGGTGCGCGCCATATCCACGGTCACGGCACGGCTACGCTCGAGGGCAACAAAGGGGGTGGCCAACAGGCGCTCATCCAAAGGATTGACCTTTTCGGGTTTGGTCGCTTCGGGGATAAGAGTATACGCAAACTTCTCCAACAGGCCCGACATGGGAAGGAGCAGTAGCGTGCACAAGATATTAAACAAGGAATGTAGGACAGCGACGCCCCACGGGGTAGCATTCTGACTCAACACGACGGGAGCCGCCACCGCCCGCAAAATGCTGTAAACACACAACCACACAACCGTACCGATGACGTTAAAGGACAGGTGCACTAAGGCGGCGCGCTTGGCATTTTTATTGGCGCCGAAGGAGGAGAGAATAGCGGTGATACAGGTGCCGATATTCTGGCCCATAATAATGGGAATCGCGGCGCCGTAGGTAACACCGTTGGTCATGGACAGCGCCTGCAAAATACCAACCGAGGCCGAAGACGACTGAATGATAGCGGTGAGGATAGCACCGGCCAACACGCCGAGGATGGGATTTTGGAAAGCGATGAAGAGTTGCTGGAAGGCAGGTATGGTGGCCAAGCCCGATACGGCATCGGTCATGATATCCATGCCGAACATCAGCGTAGCAAAGCCCAGCAGAATATGTCCGGTATCCTTGGTTTTGCTCTTCTTGGCGCACATCAACAGTACAATACCGATCAAGGCCAAAATCGGGGTGAACGAGGTCGGCTTAAGCAGCTTCATAAACATACTGTCATCACCGATACCGGCCAAGGACAAGATCCATGCCGTAACGGTGGTACCAATATTGGCACCCATGATAACGTTGATGGCCTGCTTGAGATTCATCAGCCCCGAATTAACAAAGCCAACGACCATAACAGTGGTAGCCGAAGAGGACTGGATTACCGCCGTAACACCAAGACCGGTGGCTAAACCGGCAATTTTATTTCCGGTCAGCTTACCCAGAATGGTACGCAGACCGCTACCGGCTCTCTGCTCGAGAGCGTTGCCCATCACGGTCATGCCATACAGAAACAGACACAGCCCGCCGATCATAGTTAACACGTCAAAGATATTCATGAATTTCCTTTCTTTTTCTTAAATTTCCAAGATCATTATAGCGATTTTTCTCTTTTTCGTCAACGAAATTCACCGATGTCGAAGAAAAACCATTGGCAGCATCATAAAAAAATCGGAACCAAACGGTTCCGATTTTTTCTTATTTAAAGTTCTTTTCCAAACATTCCAACACTTCTTCACGCGTCGGCATAGCGGGAGTAGCGCCTTGTCTGGTAACCGAAATGCCGGCTACACAGGTGGCAAATTGCATGGCCTCCTTATCGCTCAGTCCATAGGATTTGGCACAGGCAAAGCCACCATTGAAAGCATCTCCGGCACCGGTAGTGTCGACCGCTTTAACCTTAATCGGCATAACATGGAACTCTTCCTTGCCATTATACAGGAACGAACCGTTGGAACCGAGGGTGATGAGAACGGCTTTGGCGCCAAGTTTGAGGATGCGCTTGGCCGCTTCGCGGGCATCGTCCACCGTGGCAACAACCTCCATACCGGCCAATGCCGCCGCTTCGGTTTCGTTGGGGGTGACATAATCAACACCCTGATAGATCTCTTCCGAAATGGTCTTGTTAACAGGGGCGGGGTTGACAATAATGGTCTTGCCGTGTTTCTTGCCCAAACGGACAAATTCAGTAACCGCTTCGTTGTTGGTTTCAAACTGTGTCAAAAGCACGTCGCACTGAGCAATCTCTTCCTCGGCCGCTGCCACCTCCTCCGCAGTGAGCGAAATGTTGGCACCCAAAATAACGGCAATACGATTCTGACCGCTTTCTTCGATAAAAATTGAGCAAACGCCGGTGCTCATCTCTTCCGTCTGATATACATACTTGGTAGACATGCCGTAGCTGTTATAACAATCAAACAATGCCTTAGCAAAATCATCCCGGCCCACCTTGGTGATCATGGTCACCTCGGCACCGGCTTTGGCGGCGGCAACGGCCTGATTGGAGCCCTTTCCTCCCGGACCGGTCTTGCACTCTGTGCCAATAACCGTTTCCCCGGCCACCGGAGCCTTCTTTACATAAGCGGCAACATCATAAATAAACGAACCTGTTACTACCACTTTCCCCATTATTATGTTTCCTTTCAAATCACATCAAGTTCTAAGAACCACTTGAATTGGCTATTGGCAGAGAGAA